>NZ_AKJD01000021.1 GCF_000282515.1 Pseudomonas sp. GM80 | reverse complement strand
GAATTAGTTGACCACTGCACCCGCCGCGAGGAACAGAGACTCTATACGTGTGCATTCCAATGTTGCGGGTTTCGGTCTTGAAAATATGGCTCTGAGAGTACCAAGCTGCTTATTGTTCATAGTATTACATCATGATACCGCACAGGAAATTGGCATCCGCGAATACCTGTTACGGATGCGTGAAGCGCCCTCTTGGCACAAACAGAAACGCCGCTTGTCCAAAAATGGGAAGCGGTATTGTCGGTTATGCATTTAAGCGGGTATCAGGATAATTGAGTAAACAGTGGCCAGGTTGTAGGCAAACTCTGAGAGTCATGTACGAACAGACATCAGCCACGGTATCCAGGAGTTATCGTTTCAATGACACTGGAAACAAAAAAGCCCCGCAGCTTCTCAGCTACGGGGCTTTTTCTATGTAATGGCGGAGAGATAGGGATTCGAACCCTAGGTACCGGTGAAGGTACAACGGATTTCGAATCCGTCCCATTCGGCCACTCTGGCATCTCTCCAACGGCGCGCATCATAACAACACTTTTACCGAAAGCAAACCCTCTTTCGAAAATTTCTTCGTGCTATCAGATGCTTGCGTCGATTAAAGCGGTACACCCAGACGATTGGCGACTTCTTCGTAGGCTTCGATGACGTCACCGAGGCCCTGGCGGAAGCGGTCTTTGTCCATCTTCTTCTTGGTGTCCTTGTCCCACAGACGGCAGCCGTCGGGGCTGAACTCGTCGCCGAGGACGATGGAGCCGTCGCTGAACACGCCGAATTCAAGCTTGAAGTCGACCAGCAGCAGGCCGGCGTCGTCGAACAGCTTGGTCAGCACTTCGTTGACCTTGAGCGACAGTTCTTTCATGCGAACCAGTTGCTCGGCAGTGCCCCAACCGAATGCCACAACGTGGGATTCGTTGATGAACGGGTCGCCCTTGGCGTCGTCCTTGAGGAACAGCTCGAAGGTGTAAGGATTGAGCTTCAGGCCTTCTTCGACGCCCAGACGCTTGACCAGGCTGCCGGCGGCGTAGTTACGCACGACGCACTCGACCGGGATCATGTCGAGTTTCTTCACCAGGACTTCGTTGTCAGCCAGCAGTTTGTCGAATTGGGTCGGAATGCCGGCCGCTTCGAGTTTCTGCATGATGAAGGCGTTGAACTTGTTGTTGACCATGCCTTTGCGGTCGAGCTGCTCGATGCGCTTGCCGTCGAACGCCGAGGTGTCGTTGCGAAACAGCAGGATCAAGCGGTCAGCGTCGTCGGTCTTGTAAACCGATTTGGCTTTGCCGCGGTAGAGTTCTTCACGTTTTTCCATGATGGGCTCCGCTTGCTAAGTAGGTGGGCTAGGCGATGTGGCGCCAGTCGAGCCCTGAATCTTGATCGGCCAGTTGCAGCCAGTCCGGGTCGCACCCGAGGGTGTCGACAAAACATTGCCGGGCCAGCTGCGGCAGGTTGTTCTTGCTGCTCAGATGAGCCAGGACAAGGTGTTGCAAGCCCTGCCAGCCCAACTCGGACACCAGGAATGCCGCCTGATGGTTGTTCAAATGTCCCAGCTCGCCGCCCACCCGTTGCTTGAGAAAGTACGGGTAGTGCCCACGGGCCAGCATGTCACGACAATGGTTGGACTCGATCATCAGCGCATCGAGATCCCGATAACCGTCCAGCACCCGCTCGCAGTAGGAACCCAGGTCGGTCAGCAGGCCGAAGCGCCGCTGCTCTTGATCACTGAAGACATACTGAGTCGGTTCCTGCGCATCATGGGCCACGGCAATGACCCCGATGTTCAGTGCACCGATCTGCAGTTGCTCGCCGCCGGCCAGAAAGCCTGCGGGTTCTATCGGTTTGCGCATCCCGCGCAGGGTGCCGCGACTGAGGTAGACCGGTAGATTGTAGCGCCGAGACAGTAAACCCACGCCATGCACGTGGTCGGCATGTTCGTGGGTTACGAGTATCGCGCTCAATTGCGCCGGGTTCACACCCAGGCGCAACAGGCGTTTTTCGGTTTCCCGCAGGGAAAAACCACAATCCACCAGCACATACGTATCAGCACTGGCGATCAGCGTGCCGTTCCCTTGGCTACCGCTGCCGAGAACGGCAAAACGCATGGTTGATCAGCCCAGGTTGTCCTGAATCACGCTCAGCACTTTGCGCGCCACTTCAGCCGGCGCGACGGTGTTGATGTTTTTCTCGACGGTCACCTGAATGTTCTCGCCAACCTTGCTCAGGCGAACCTGATAACGCTCGGCACGGGATTCAACTTCTTCCTTGGTCGGCGCACTGCCGAACAGGCTGCTGAAGAAACCAGGCTTGTCGTCTTTCTTCTCGGCTTTTTCGGCCAGGTTGATGTAGTACAGGCCGAGGCTGCGGTTGATGTCTTCAACGCGCCATTCGCCTTGTTCCAGTGCACGGCCAACGCTTGACCAGGCACGATCCAGATCGGTACCAACGTTCAACACCGGGTTACCGCTGCCGTCTTCGCTGAGGCTGACACGGCTCGGCGTATCGAAATCACGCGAAGCCAACATCGACACCGAACCGCCCTTCTCGGAGATCCGGCTCATGCTCGCGAGCATGTCGTCGACCAGCGCTGCGTCCAGGCCAGTGTTGACCGAACGGTTGGTGAAATCGACATCGGCGGTGCTGCCGGCAGGACGCTCGGCGCTGACCACGTAGATTTCACTGGTGTTGCGCTGCACGCCTGGCTCGATACGCACACGCACGCGGGTTTCGCTGTCGCTGGCGATACCGGCTGCGCTCAGGCGCTTGGCCATCGACGCGGACAGTTCGTCGGAATGCTGCCAGGTGGTGGTGAATTCACCGGTCTGCGGGCGCTGTTCGTCCAGACGGAAACCGTTGTCCTGGAAGAACTGCACCGCCACTGGCCAGACTTCGGCCGGTGGATGCTGGGCCACGACCCAACGCGAATCACCGCTCTTCTGCAGCGAGTAATCGCTGGCATCGGCAACGGCCGACAGCGGCTGAGGACGCGGCACAATGTATTCGCCCTTGGCGGTGTCATCAGCGACGTTGCGCGGGATCGGCAGCAGCGGATCCAGACGTTTGGAAGTGTTGACATCCGGTGGCAGTTGCATCGGTGCAGTCTGTTGCGCTTCCAGGTAATCGCTACCACGGTCACGGAAATAACCTTCCGGGCCCCAGACCCATCCGCAGCCACTGGTGCTGGAGATAATCAAGGCAAGTGCGGAAAGTCCGGCCATTCGCTTCATGCGTTGTACTTCCTCAATTAAACCAGGACGCTGCACTGGCGCAGGGCCGAGCGCAGCGTTTCATGACAAGGTGTGCTCAGCCAGGTCAGCGGCAAGCGGATGCCTTCGTGCATAAGGCCCATTTCAACCAGAGCCCACTTCACCGGAATCGGGTTGGCTTCGATGAACAGGTCTTTGTGCAGCGGCATCAGTTTTTCGTTGATTGCCCGTGCGGTGTCGGCGTCGCCCTTGAGAGCGGCCTCGCACAGGTCGGCCATCTCGCGCGGGGCGACGTTGGCAGTCACGGAGATGTTGCCTTTGCCGCCCAGCAGGATCAGTTCAACGGCGGTCGGATCATCGCCGGACAACACGATGAAATCCTTGCTCACACCATCGATGATCGCTTTGGCGCGCTTCAGGTCGCCAGTGGCTTCCTTGATACCGATGATGTTCGGCACGGTAGACAGGCGAATCACGGTCTCGGCCTGCATGTCGCAAGAGGTGCGGCCCGGAACGTTGTAGAGAATCTGTGGAATGTCGACCGATTCAGCGATGTGCTTGAAGTGCCGGTACAGACCTTCCTGAGTCGGCTTGTTGTAGTACGGAACGACCAGCAGGCAGGCATCGGCGCCGGCTTCTTTGGCGTTGCGGGTCAGCTCGACGGCTTCGCGGGTCGAGTTGGCGCCAGTGCCGGCGATGACCGGGATACGCCCGGCAACCTGTTTGACCACGGCTTTGATGACGGCGATGTGTTCTTCTACATCAAGGGTTGCCGACTCGCCGGTAGTACCGACCGCGACAATGGCATGGGTGCCGTTCTTGAGATGGAAGTCCACGAGTTTGCTGAGGCTGTCCCAGTCAAGACGCCCTTGTGCATCCATGGGAGTGACCAGTGCCACCATACTGCCCGCAATCATGAAACCGCTCCTGCCGGAAAAAGAGAGCGGTAATGGTACTGGCGCCAAGATGCTTGCACAAGCGAAGTACTGCGCTGCCGCCATTCCCCTTGGCGCCGCTTTTCGCTACCCTTCAGACTTTGATCGGTACTGATCAGCTTGTACGCCGGGTTCCAGCCTCCCTTTACGGCCTCCCAGACCCCGTTCCTGCGTCGCATCGACGCGCTCCCGCTATAGTGGAGCGAGCCGCGAGCGCTTGCCGGGCCTCTCTGCAAGGATAGCCATAACAGGCACTCCCGGCGGCAAACGTCCGTAACCTACCGACCGCTCATCGCTTTAGGAATGCTGCATGTCCACCCCCACAGTTCGCGAACAATTCCTTGTCATCAGTGCCCTCGGCGCCAACCCCATGGAGCTGACTAACGTCCTGTGCCGCGCCAGCCATGAAAATCGCTGCGCCGTGGTTACTTCGCGCCTGACTCGCCACGGCGAATGCAGTGCGCTGATCCTTGAGGTCTCCGGCAGCTGGGACGCCCTCGCTCGCCTGGAAGGCAGCTTGCCGAGCCTGTCCAAAAAACACGCCTTCACCGTTAACGTAGTGCGCAGCGCGCCGCTGGAAAATCGTCCGCAGGCCCTGCCGTATGTGGCTTATGTGAGTTCGGCGTATCGCCCGGACATCATCAATGAACTGTGCCAGTTCTTCATGGACCATAACGTCGAACTGGAAAACCTGACCTGCGACACGTATCAGGCACCACAGACCGGCGGCACCATGCTCAACGCCACGTTCACCGTGACCCTGCCGGCCGGCACCCAGATCAGTTGGCTGCGCGACCAGTTCCTCGACTTCTCCGATGCGATGAACCTGGACGCGCTGATCGAGCCTTGGCGCCCACAGAACCCAATGTAAGGAAGCTTTCATGGCCGTTGTCATCGACCAACCGGTTGCCGATTTCGAAGCACCTGCCACCAGCGGGCAAACCGTCAGCCTGTCTGCCCTGAAGGGCAAGCAAGTGGTGATCTACTTCTACCCGAAGGACAGCACGCCGGGCTGCACTACCGAAGGCCAGGGCTTTCGTGATCAGTACGCGGCGTTCCAGGCTGTCAACACCGAAATCTTCGGTATCTCCCGCGACAGCTTGAAGTCCCACGAGAACTTCAAGTGCAAGCAGGAGTTTCCGTTCGAGTTGATCAGCGACAAGGACGAGGCCGTTTGCCAGTTGTTCGACGTGATCAAGTTGAAGAAGCTGTACGGCAAGGAATACCTGGGCGTTGATCGCAGCACCTTCCTGATTGATAAGGACGGCGTGCTGCGTCAGGAATGGCGCGGTGTGAAAGTGCCGGGGCATGTTGATGCGGTGTTGGCTGCTGCTCAGGCGCTGAACAAGGCCAAAGATCAAAAGATCGCAGCCTGCGGCAGCTCCTACATGAGTTGCGCCATCGCTAAATATGCGATTGGATATCGAATCTGTAGGAGCTGCCGAAGGCTGCGATCTGTTGCTTTAAAGCAGCGGCGAAACTTCAGGCTCCTTGCGCGGCCACGCATCCAGCACCGCCTTGAACAGCGTCGCCAGCGGGATCGCAAAGAACACGCCCCAAAACCCCCACAACCCGCCAAACAACAGCACCGCGCAGATAATTGCCACCGGGTGCAAGTTGACCGCCTCCGAGAACAGTAACGGCACCAGCACGTTGCCATCCAGTGTCTGGATGATCCCGTAGACCGCCATCAGATAGATGAACTGATCGCTCCAACCCCACTGGAACAGCGCAATCAGCAGCACCGGCACGGTCACCACCACCGCACCGACATACGGCACCACCACCGAAACCCCCACCAATAACGCCAGCAGCGCCGCATAGTTGAGCCCGAGGGCGACGAACGCGACGTAAGTCACGCCGCCACAAATGACGATCTCGATGACCTTGCCGCGGATGTAATTGGCGATCTGACGGTTCATTTCCTGCGCGACCCGGGTAATCAGCGCACGCTCACGCGGCAGGTAACCGCGCACCCATTCGCCGATCATCACCCGATCCTTGAGGAAGAAAAACACCAGGATCGGCACCAGCACCAGATAGATCATGATGTTGACCAACAGCGGCAGGCTCGACAGCGAAAAGGTCAGCGCCCACTGACCGAACTTGCCGATCTCGCCACGCGCCGCCTCGATGGCCTGCAACACTTGCTCGTCGGAGACCAGGTGCGGATAACGCTCCGGCAACAATAAAAGCAACGATTGCCACTTGGCGAGCATGCCCGGCAGCTCGTTGAACAGCGTGATCAATTGATGCCAAAGCAGCGGCAATACCACGACGATGAACAGCAGCAACACGCCCATGAACAGCGCAAACACCAGACCCACCGCCGCACCACCCGGCACGCGCAAGCGCTCAAGGGTGACGACCAGCCCTTGCATCAGGTACGCCAGCACCATCCCAGCCAACACCGGCGCGAGCATGCCGCCGAGGGTGAGCACGGCGGTGAAGGCGAGAAACAGCAGCACCGCCAGCACCACGGCTTCTTCGTCGGAGAAGTAACGCTGAATCCAGTCGCGTAACACTTTGAACATCAATAATCCTTAGGTCTTTTACGCAGTCGCTTTCAGGCTTTTTTCAACCAGTAACGGTAAACGCCGGCGTCGTCTTCTTCGCGCAGCAGCGTATGACCGGCCAATTTGGCAAAGGTGCGAAAGTCGCGTTGCGAGCCGGCATCGGTGGCAATTACCTTGAGCACCGCGCCACTCTGGAGCTTGTTGAGTTCCATTTTTGCCTTGAGCAACGGCAACGGACAACTCAGGCCACTGGCGTCCAGTTCCACGTCATGGGCTACAGCGTCGGTCATTGCGTCACTCCGGTTCAGGTCTGTCGAGCTGCCTAGAATATCTGGTCGCAAGCCCGGTGTCCGGCTACAGTAAGGTCTTTGTCTTCTAAGGCTTTGTGCATGACTTTTCTGCGCCCTACCCTGCTGACGCTCGCTTGCCTGCTCGCCTCACCGGGCTTTGCCGACGATCTGCCGTCACTCGGCGACGCCAGTTCTGCCATTGTCTCACCGCAACAGGAATATCAGCTTGGCCGCGCGTGGCTGGCGATGTTGCGCAGCCAGGTTTCACAGCTCAATGATCCGCAGCTCAAGGACTACGTCGAGTCCAGCGTGTACAAGCTGGTGGAAACCAGCCAGGTAACCGACCGACGTCTCGAATTTATTCTGATCAACAGCCCGCAGCTCAACGCCTTCGCGGCGCCGGGCGGCGTGGTCGGGGTCAACGGCGGCTTGTTCCTCAACGCACAGACCGAGGGCGAATACGCTTCGGTACTCGCGCACGAATTGGCTCACTTGTCGCAACGCCACTTTGCTCGCGGCGTCGAAGCCTCGCAGCGCATGCAGGTGCCGATGATGGCTGCATTGTTGGCCGGCATCGTCATTGCGGCGGCGGGCGGCGGTGATGCCGGGATCGCGGCCATCGCCGGCACCCAGGCGGCGGCGATTCAGTCGCAACGCACGTTCTCGCGGCAGAACGAACAGGAAGCAGACCGCATCGGCATCCTCAATCTGGAAAAGGCCGGCTACGATCCGCGCTCGATGCCGACCATGTTCGAACGCTTGATGCGTCAGTACCGTTTCGACGCCAAACCTCCGGAATTCCTGCTGACTCACCCGGTTACCGAATCGCGTATCGCCGACACCCGCAACCGCGCCGAACAGGCGAAACCGGGCGGCATCGAAGACAGCATGCGCTATCAATTGATTCGTGCGCGCGTGCAGTTGATCTACGAAGAAACCCCAGGCCTGGGCGCCAAGCGTTTCCGCGCACAACTGGATGAGAACCCGCAAAACGATGTGGCCCGCTACGGTCTGGCAATCGCTCAGATAAAGGGGGGCCAGTTGAATGAAGCGCGCGAGAACCTGAAACAGCTGCTGGCCAAATCGCCCAACGAGATCATCTACAATCTCGCGCAGGTTGATCTGGACATCACCAACAATCGCCTGCCCGACGCACAATCGCGTGTCGACCGGATGCTCACGCAGTATCCGGGCAACTACCCGCTGAATCAGGTGCGCGTAGATTTGCTGCTGAAGCAAAATCGCTCCGCCGATGCGGAGAAGGCACTGGAAGGCCTGCTGAAGTCGCGCCCGAACGATCCGGACGTCTGGTATCAGGTCGCCGAAACCCGTGGCTTGTCGGGCAACATCATCGGCCTGCATCAGGCGCGTGCCGAGTACTTTGCGCTGGTTGGCGATTACCGCCAGGCGATCCAGCAGCTCGACTTCGCCAAGCGCAAGGCGGGTAACAACTTCCCGTTGTCGTCTCGCATCGATGCCCGCCAGCGCGAGCTGATGGAGCAGGAACGCATGATCAAGGACATGATGGGCTGAGTTTCATCCAGCAACACAAAACCTTCGGACACAAAAAAACCGCCTCTTTCGAGGCGGTTTTTTTTTACCTTGCCGCTGGTTTATTCAGCCAGTTTGAAGGTGATGAAGCTGGCGCGACCTTGACGCAGAACCCGCATCGATACCGAGCGATTCTTCGGCAGCGCCTTGGCGATCTCGCCGAACTCCTTGGTGGAGCCGATGGCCTGGTTGTTCAGGTGCGTGATCACATCACCCGGTTGCAGACCGATCAGGGCAGCCGGGCCGTCCTGCACTTCCTTGATCACCACACCACCCTTGAGGTCGTAGGTTTTCTTCTGCTCAGCGGTCAGCTCGCCAACGGCAACACCGAGACGGTTGCTGGTGGTTTCAGCGCCGGACTTCGGCAGTGCATCCAGTTCTTTGTCTTCGTCCGGGATGGCGCCAACAGTCAGTTCGACGTTCTTGCGCTTGCCTTCACGAATCACTTCCAGATTGGCCTTGGCGCCAGCCTTCAGCGCACCGACAAGATGTGGCAGGTCAGCGGACATGACGATAGGCTGGCCGTTCATGCTCAGGATCACGTCACCCACTTGCAGGCCGCCCTTGGCTGCCGGACCGTCATCCTGGATTTGTGCCACCAGCGCACCGGCCGGTTTGTCCAAACCGAACGACTCGGCCAGATCCTTGTTCACTTCCTGGATGACCACGCCCAGCCAGCCACGGCTGACCTTGCCACCGCTCTTGAGCTGATTGGATACGTCCATCGCTACATCGATCGGGATGGCGAACGACACGCCCATGAAGCCGCCGGAACGGGTGTAGATCTGCGAGTTGATCCCGACCACTTCACCGTTCAGGTTGAACAGCGGGCCACCGGAGTTACCCGGGTTGATCGGCACGTCGGTCTGGATGAACGGCACATAGTTTTCGTTCGGCAGGCTACGGCCTACGGCGCTGACGATGCCTTGGGTCACGGTGTGATCGAAACCAAACGGCGAGCCGATCGCGACAACCCACTGGCCGGCTTTCAGGTCCTGGGATTTACCCAGTTTGAGCACTGGCAGGTCTTTGCCTTCGATTTTCAGCAGGGCCACGTCGGAGCGCGGGTCGGTGCCGATCAGCTTGGCTTTCATTTCGCTGCGATCGGCCAGACGCACGAGGATTTCATCGGCATCGGCGATCACATGGTTATTGGTCAGGATGTAGCCATCCGAGGAAATGATGAAGCCCGAACCCAGCGACTGCGCTTCACGCTGACGGCCACCACCGCCCGGCGAACGCTGCTGAGGCGGCATGCCGCGTTCGAAGAACTCGCGCAACATCGGCGGCAAGCCTTCCAGATCCGGCATCTGCTGGTTCACTTTGCGATCCGGCAGTTTCTGCGTGGTACTGATGTTCACTACCGCAGGCGACGCTTGTTCGACCAATTGGGTGAAATCAGGCAGATCGGCTGCTTGCGCAGCAGGGATCGCCTGACCGAGCACCAGCACGGTGGCGAGAATGGAGAAATAAGACTTCAAGCTAGGTATCGACATACAGCTCCCGTTACGACGAGCAGGGTTAAGCGATATGGAGCAAGGAACACCGGAAACCACAGACCGGCATTTTTGTTCCGGCAACAACAAACAAGGCCAGAGCCGTGAGGCTCTGACCTATAAAAAACTTTCAAGTGATTTGCAAATGAAAATGCTCAGCAAACATTTCTACGTCTCGACGACGGAGTGGGAATGACTGAAATCAGCTCACTGCTTGCTGGTCGCAGCGCCATCGGTATTACGCATCGACAGAGCAATTCGTTCGGCGGTACCGATTGGAATCTCCCCGACCACCGTCACCATCATTTCGCCTTCAGGCGTTGTCAGGCGACGAGAAACAGCAACCGTTGGGCCCAACTGCGTGCGGGTGTCGGTAACAGTCGCACCGTTCAACGGCTCAAGGAATACCGAGAAACGCGCCAGACCGTCGTCATACAGCAAGCTGTTGACCTGAGTCTTGGTTTGCGGATCTTTGTGCGAATTACTGCTGGTCAATTCGAACCCTGGCGGCAGCCACTCCGAGTGCCAGACCTGAGCGGTTTTGACCGCAGAGGCCTTGTCACTGTCCAGCGCAATGGCCTTGCAGTCGGCGTCTGCTTGCAGATCTTTGTCCGACGGCACGTCGTCAGTGTTGAGGCTGGTGAACTGGAAGCGCTCAAGCAACTGCCCCTTGTCGTTCAACAGCAACGACTTCAATGGCAGGCCTGTCTTCTTGTCCAGATGCAGTTCAAAACCGTAGCGATGCTGGTCACGGGGCGTCAGCGCTACGATCACTGCGTCCCGCCCGGCCACGCGCGACTTGCCGATGACAGCAAGGTCATACCAGTTCTTCAGCTTTTGCGGATCGAGAGCACGAGCGGCAGAGTTGGGAGAATCCCCCAGCCCGGCGATCAGGGTGCCGCTGACGCATTGAGTATGTCCATCAATGCGCACGACTTCCTGAGCCGAGCCGTCGAGCTGAAGCAAACGCTCGCGGACCTGGCCATTCTGGACGCGGTGCCAGATGTTATGGGTAGAAAAACTACCGTTACGCTCGTAAACGAAGGTGCCGTGAAAGCTTTGCTGCTGCTCGGCCTGGCCCAGACGGGTCAACCAGTCCTGGGCCTCGTCGGCGTGGGCTGGAACAATGAACCAGCCACTCAGCAGAAGCGAAAGTAGAGGTATGGCGCGCATGATCCTCCTTAACGGTTTTCCAGGCTTGCTGCACGTGCGTATGGCAGCGCGCTTTCAGTGCCTTTCAGTGCAGCCTGTTGAGCGTGCTGACGCAGGTAACCTGGCAGACGCTGATCGTGCCAGCCCGGTTGACCTTGCAGTACGCCGTTGGCCATAGGGCCGGTGGCTTCGGAACTCTCACTATAGCCTGCCAGAACAGCCGGACCTTTCACCTGTGGGGTGGCCAGGGTTGGCTGATTGGATTGCTGAGCCAGTTCAACACCAGCGATTTCGTCCTGGTTGTACAGGCGAACACCGGCCAGAACGGCAACAGTTACCGAGGCGGCTACAGCCAGACGGCCGAGGTTACGCCATGGGCTACGCGATACTTTGGCCGGAGCCGTTTCGTCTTCCAGTGCAGCAGATACTGCCGCAGCGATGTCCAGACGTGGCAGCAGCAAATCCTTGTGCATAGCTGCCCGAGCGATCTGGTAACGAGCCCAGGTCTCACGGGTATCAACATCATCCAGTGCGCTAAGCACTCGACGCAATTCCAGTTCGTCCGCTTCGTTATCCATCACTGCGGACAGCGATTCCTGCAGGGCTTCACGACTCATGGCGTTCCTCTCTTGGCTGTCGCCGCTGTCTCAGTTTTCCTGCAACAACGGCTGCAGGGCTTTATCGATGGCCTCCCGAGCGCGGAAAATCCGGGAGCGCACGGTACCCACCGGACACTGCATGACGCTCGCAATGTCCTCGTAACTCAGACCATCGAATTCACGTAAAGTTAACGCCGTACGCAAATCCTCTGGCAGTTGCTGAATGGTTCGATGGACGGTGCCTTCGATCTCATCCCGCAGCAGTGCACGTTCTGGTGATTCGAGATCCTTGAGGCCGTGATCGCCATCGTAGAACTCTGCATCCTCTGAACTTACATCGCTATCCGGCGGCCGACGGCCGCGAGAAACCAGGTAGTTCTTCGCCGTGTTAATGGCAATACGGTACAGCCACGTATAAAACGCACTGTCGCCGCGAAAGTTTCCAAGTGCTCGATACGCCTTGATAAAGGCTTCCTGAGCCACGTCCTGGGCTTCATGGGTGTCGTGCACGAAACGCACGATCAACCCGAGAATCTTGTGCTGATATTTCAGCACCAACAGATCGAAAGCTCGCTTGTCGCCGCGTTGAACGCGCTCGACCAGCTGCTGATCCTCTTCCTGGGTTAGCATGAACACTCCTCGATAAGCCCGAAGGAGACTTGCATAACTAAACGACCAGACTTGCAAACATAGACTCGGGCTTTTCGCAAAAGTTCTCCCCCTCCAGGCAAGTTTCCTGCGGGCTCTGATTTGGCACGCACGAAAAACGCAGCGCGGGATAAACCGGCTGCGCGAATAATCTTGTTATCGGTTTCGCCGGCAGGAACCTCAACCACAGATTCCGCACTGAAGCCGATACTGTCCCTTGTTTCTGGCACCGTCTATTGATCTTGGGCCTTTGGCAAAAGTTCCAATTATTTATAGCCGTGCCGACCCGACAATGGGCAACCCTGGGCAGAAAAACACTGTTTCAGCGCCGATACAGTCGTCTTTTCCCGCCGCAGCCGAAAAAAACTTCCGACGAAGCACCCGCTTTTCCCCGTCACAGTAGTTTCACAATGCCATATGGGCCCGGCTATTGTGCCGCTCCACCCCTCTATATACTAGTGGGCTGTGTGGCTGACTTGACTCGCCGATCCAGGCGAATTGCGCCACCCCCGACCCGGGTCGCTTTGAGCGGAATCCTGTAATGAGCCAACAATTCCAACATGATGTTCTGGTCATTGGCAGCGGTGCTGCCGGTTTGAGTCTTGCGCTGACCCTGCCGGGTCATTTGCGCATTGCCGTTTTAAGCAAAGGCGATCTCGCCAACGGCTCCACTTTCTGGGCCCAGGGTGGCGTCGCTGCCGTTCTCGACGACACCGATACTGTCGAATCCCACGTCGACGACACCCTCAACGCCGGTGGCGGGCTGTGTCACGAAGACGCTGTGCGCTTCACCGTCGAGCACAGCCGTGAAGCCATTCAATGGTTGATCGACCAAGGCGTACCGTTCACCCGCGACGAACAGTCCGGCACGGAAGACGGCGGTTTCGAATTCCACCTGACCCGCGAAGGCGGTCACAGCCATCGGCGCATCATCCACGCCGCCGATGCCACCGGCGCGGCCATTTTCAAAACCCTGCTGGCCCAAGCCAAGGAGCGCTCAAACGTTGAACTGCTCGAACAGCGGGTTGCCGTCGATCTGATTACCGAACGCCGCCTGGGCATGGACGGCGATCGCTGCCTCGGCGCCTACGTGCTGAATCGCAAAACCGGCGAAGTCGACACCTACGGCGCACGCTTCGTGATTCTCGCCTCGGGTGGCGCGGCCAAGGTCTACCTCTATACCAGCAACCCGGACGGCGCTTGTGGCGACGGCATTGCCATGGCCTGGCGCTCTGGCTGCCGCGTGGCGAACCTGGAATTCAATCAGTTCCACCCGACCTGCCTCTATCACCCGCAAGCGAAAAGCTTCCTTATTACCGAAGCCCTGCGCGGCGAAGGCGCCCACTTGAAGCTGCCGAACGGCGAACGCTTCATGTACCGCTTCGACAAACGCGCCGAACTGGCCCCGCGAGATATCGTAGCCCGCGCCATCGACCATGAAATGAAGCGCCTGGGCATCGACTGCGTTTATCTCGACATCAGCCACAAGCCCGAAGATTTCATCAAGACGCACTTCCCGACTGTTTATGAGCGCTGCCTCGGTTTCGGCATCGACATCACTAAACAGCCAATCCCGGTTGTCCCCGCCGCGCATTACACCTGCGGCGGCGTGATGGTCGACCAGAGCGGCCGCACCGATGTGCCGGGCTTGTATGCCATCGGCGAAACCAGCTTCACCGGCCTGCATGGCGCCAACCGCATGGCCAGCAATTCGTTGCTGGAATGTTTCGTCTATGCCCGTTCGGCGGCGGCGGACATTCTCGCGCAACTGGACGATGTCGATGCGCCAAGCGCCCTGCCCGTCTGGGACGCCAGTCAGGTGACCGACTCTGATGAAGACGTGATCATCGCCCACAACTGGGATGAACTGCGCCGGTTCATGTGGGACTACGTCGGCATCGTGCGCACCAACAAGCGCCTGCAACGGGCGCAACATCGCGTGCGCCTGCTGCTGGACGAGATCGACGAGTTTTACAGCAACTATAAAGTCAGCCGCGACCTGATCGAGCTGCGCAATCTGGCGCAAGTCGCCGAATTGATGATCTGCTCAGCCATGGAACGCAAGGAAAGTCGCGGCCTGCATTACACCCTCGACTATCCGGACATGCTGCCCGAGGCACTCGACACTATTCTGGTGCCGCCCACCTACGTCGGCTGAACTTGAGCCGCACGCGCAGGCGTCGATGCACATCGGCGACCTGCGAGTCTCGCGGCACACAAACCGATCGTACCCGCCATTCCCCGCGCAAACGAAAGCGCAGCACTACGATCAGTGGCAGCGCCAGACTGTCCGGGCGCAGTTGCACCGCTTGCCAGCCCTTCGCCTGATTCCACAGCTGCCAGCCATCGGCGTCGCGGCGCAACCCGCAGAAAGCCGTTCGGTGAGTCAGCAGAATCTGTCGGGGCAATGTCCAGAACCCGTGGAGCAGACAGCCAAAAACCCCGAGCAGACTGGCCCAGAGTGGAATCGACAGAAGAAACAAAGCACCCAGGGCGAACGCCTGGGCCAACAGATACGCCGCCAGCAACTGCCCAGAGGCATGCCAGCGGCATTCGAACGTATTACTTGGGCTGGACACGATCCAGAATCATGCGAACCATGCGCTGCAATTCCGGATCTTCAGACTCGCTGCGCTCCATGAACCAGCCGAACATGTCCTGATCCTCGCACGTCAGCAGACGCACATACAGATCGCGATCCACCTCGTTCAACGTCGCGTAAACCTCCTTCACGAACGGCACCAGCAATACGTCAAGCTCAAGCATGCCGCGACGGCTGTGCCAAAAGAGGCGATTCAGTTCAACTTGTTCGACCATGGGGCCCTCCTCAAATTTGGCGGCAAGTATACAGCCCCGAGGCGGGTCGCACAGTCGGCTTTGGTCGGGCACCATCGATCCTTTATCAACTACCCATTTCAACAACGCGCCCTTATGATGTGCCCCAGTCTATTTACCCTGCGATGACCCATGGCCGATTCTGCTTTTTTCTGCACCCTGTCTCATGAAGGCGTTCTCGCGGTTCGCGGCGCGGATGCCGGAAAATTCCTGCAAGGCCAACTGACCTGCAACCTCAATTACCTCAGCGACACTCGCGCCAGCCTCGGCGCGCGTTGCACGCAGAAAGGCCGGATGCAGTCGAGTTTCCGCATTCTGCTCGAAGGTGACGGCGTGGTTCTGGCAATGGCCAGCGAGTTGCTCGAGCCGCAACTGGCGGACCTGAAAAAGTACGCGGTGTTCTCCAAGTCGAAACTGACCGATGAAAGTGCTGCCTGGGTGCGCTTCGGCCTGGAGCACGGTGACAGTGCCCTGACCAGCCTCGGTCTGGACTTGCCAACAGAAACCGACAGTGTGGTGCGCAACGAAGGCCTGATCGCGATTCGCGTCTCTCCGGATCGCGCCGAACTCTGGGTGCCTGCAGATCAGGCTGATGCGATCAAGACCAAACTGGCGGCAATCCTCGCGCAAGGTGAACTGAACCAATGGTTGCTGGGCCAGATCCGTGCCGGTATCGGTCAGGTCATGCCGAGCACCCGCGAGTTGTTCATCCCGCAGATGCTCAACCTGCAAGCTGTCGGCGGCGTGAGTTTCAAGAAAGGCTGCTACACCGGCCAGGAAATCGTCGCGCGCATGCAGTACCTGGGCAAACTCAAGCGTCGCCTGTATCGCTTGAGCCTGAACGCCACCGAACTGCCGGAGCCAGGCACACAACTGTTTGCGCCGAGCCACAACAGCGCCATCGGTGAAGTGGTACTGGCCGCCAGCACAGGCGAAAACATTGAACTCCTGGCGGTGCTGCAAGCCGAAGCTGCCGAAGCCGGTGATTTGCATCTGGGCGCCCTCGAAGGCCCTGCGCTGCACCTGCTCGACCTGCCGTATGAACTGGATCGCGACCGCGAAATCCAGCGCTGATCGCAGCATTTGTTGCAACACCCTAGAGAGTCTAAATGAGCGAACTGGCGGAAAAGGTCCAACAGGATTTGGTTGAGGCCATCGATAACGATGACCTGGTTCTGCCCACGTTGCCGGAAGTGGCCCTGCAAATTCGCAAGGCCGCTGAAGACCCGGAAATCAGCGTCAGCGATTTGAGTAAAGTCATCGGCCGGGACACGGCGCTGTCGGCGCGCCTGATCAAAGTGGTCAACAGCCCGTTGCTGCGCGCCGCGCAGGAAGTCACCGACCTGCACACCGCCATCACCCGGTTGGGAATCAACTACAGCAGCAACCTGGCGATCGGCCTGGTGATGGAGCAGATTTTCCACGCGCGCTCCGAGGTGGTCGAACAGAAAATGCGTGAAGTCTGGCGCAGCAGTCTGGAGATCGCCGGGGTCAGCTACGCGCTGTGCCGTCGCCACACCCAACTCAAGCCGGATCAAGCGGCGCTGGGGGGGCTGGTGCATCAGATCGGCGTGCTACCGATTCTGACGTACGCCGAAGATCACTACGAACTGCTGTCGGATCCGGTCAGCCTCAACCATGTAATCGACCACATTCATCCGTTGCTCGGCGACAAACTGCTGCGCGTCTGGGAGTTTCCCGAACGATTGGTGGAACTGCCGGGGCTGTATCAGGATTTCAAGCGCGATTCGGCGGAGATCGATTACGTCGATCTGGTGCAAGTGGCGAGCCTGTATTGCCACAAGGGCACCGATCATCCGTTTGCGCGGATTGATCCGTTGAGCGTGCCGGCGTTCAGGAAGCTTGGGATTGACCCGGACAACAAGGAACTGTGCGCGGATCTGGAAGAATCGCGGACGATGTTTTACTAAAATTTGTGGCGAGGGGATTTATCCCCGATGGGTTGCGAAGCGACCCTAAAATCAGTCGACTCGGTTTACCTGACACACCGTAAATTGAGGAATTGCGGCTGCTGCGCAGCCGATCGGGGA
>NZ_AKJD01000020.1 GCF_000282515.1 Pseudomonas sp. GM80 | reverse complement strand
AGCTCCTACAGGGGGAGTGGGGGGTTGGGGTATAACGATAGACCGTATCGATATATGTAGTTATAAGAAAAATCGCTATGCTGCGGGCCAGATTTTTCCTGTCGTTTTTCTGGACGGTTTAATGGAATTGGCAAATTTCGGCCTGGTGATTGCCGGGCTGGTGGTGGGTTTTATTGTCGGCATGACCGGTGTCGGCGGCGGTTCCTTGATGACGCCAATCCTGCTGTGGTTCGGCATCAACCCGGCCACGGCGGTGGGTACTGACCTGTTGTACGCGGCCATCACCAAATCCAGCGGCGTGCTGGTGCACAGAAAGAACAAGAACATCGACTGGGCCATCACCGGTTGGCTGACCCTTGGCAGCGTGCCAGCGGTGGCGATGACGCTGTGGTTTCTCAGCACCCTGCACACCGCGCCGGAGGCGATGAACGCCATCATCAAACAGGCGCTGGGCTTCGTCCTGTTCGCCACCGCGCTGGCAATCTTCTTCAAGAAACGCTTGCTCGAATTCGCCCACAAACGCGCGGGTGGCAACTACAACCCAAGCGGTTCACGCTTGAATCTGCTGACGGTGATCACCGGTCTGATCCTCGGCACCATGGTCGCGCTGACCTCGATCGGCGCTGGCGCCCTCGGCACCGTGGCGCTGTTTATTCTCTATCCACTGCTGCCGACCCGCCGCCTGGTCGGCACGGAAATCGCCCACGCAGTACCGCTGACGCTGGTCGCCGGTCTGGGCCATGCGAGCATGGGCAACATGGATTGGGGTGTACTGGGCTTTCTGCTGGTCGGCTCGCTGCCGGGCATCTGGCTCGGCAGCCACTTGACCGGGCGTATCTCCGACGAAGTCCTGCGTCCGTGCCTGGCAACGATGCTGGTGCTGATCGGCTACAAACTGGCGTTCTGATCCGGCCATGAGTGAAACCACTTATCACTGCGATGGCCGTGTCGCGATTTCCGTCGAGCCGCGTGAAATGCGCATGAGCCATTGGCTGTATGCGCCGAAAGTGGTTGATCAGCAGCGCCAGCAGGTGCTGCTGGATCTGAGCGACAGCCTGTGGGATCTGATCGCTACTGCTGACGAGACTCCCGATAGCATCGAGTTGATGTTGCGTAAGTATCCGGGGGATCGCGGGTCGGTGATGGTGAGTGTTGGTCTCGACAGCGGTGAGCTCAGGATCGGCGAGCGGCGAGTCGATGCTGGGCAGTTGCTCGCAGCACTCGACTCAACCCTGAACT
Source organism: Pseudomonas sp. GM80 (assembly GCF_000282515.1). Taxonomy (GTDB): domain Bacteria; phylum Pseudomonadota; class Gammaproteobacteria; order Pseudomonadales; family Pseudomonadaceae; genus Aquipseudomonas. The sequence goes on along the minus strand of NZ_AKJD01000020.1, from coordinate 44,270 downwards.
GAAGCGCTACCTTTGTGGTGAGGGGATTTAGCGAAACGTCGTCGCGTCCCGTTGGGCTGCGCAGCGGGTCCTGGGTCACCCGACCGGGTCTATCTGAGACTCCGTGTCGGGTGGTTTTGGGGCTGCTTCGCAACCCAACGGGGATGAATCCCCTCGCCACAGGGGTTAGCGGTGGAGGGTGTATTTCATGACGGTCATCGGCAAATCGTCGTAGACGAGTTCTTCAATCACTTCCCAACCCAGCCGTGCATACAGCGACTGCGACGTGTCGGTGTACAGATACAACTCAGGCACACCCAGCGCCGCCGCTTCTTCAACCACACGCTTGACCAGTTGCGAAGCAATCCCGCGACCGCGCTCTTCAGCTTTCACATAAACCCCAGCCAACCATGGCGTCAGGTTCGGGCGCAGTTTCAAATCGTTTTCGATGAGCAACGCGCCGCCCAGTAAGCGTGAGCCTTCCAGTGCTACCACCACACTGGGGATCGCACCTTTGCCACAAGATTCACGCATATGTTCGATGCGGTGCTCAACGGTTTGCCCGGGACGAAACTCGCCCCACTCCTTGAAGTTGAGCGTGGCCAGTTCTGCGATCAATTCGGGGTGGTCGCACAGGTAATCGATGTGCACGCGGGTGAACTCCATTTCATTGGCGAAGCGTCCACCCTAATGCGGTCATAAAAGGTAATCAAATCCGCGTTGCGATCACATCGGATATGTTGCGCAATGTCGCGCCTGTCCTAAGCTTCTGACTAGGCGGAAGATATTTGCCGGGTCGCCCCGGAACAATCGCCACGATGCGCAATCATTAGAGCGTGGATATCAAAAGGAGATGCGCATGCTCATCAGGTCATTGACCCTGACACTCTTGCTGGCGATTGCCGGCCCCTTGTTCGCCGCTGACAACGATTCGCCCATCGCCGGGGATATGGGCCGCGCCCGACCGCTGATCGTGATCGCGCAAAGCACCGTCGACCCCGTGTGGGTCAGCCTGAAAAAGTCGCTGGAAGACCCCGCGAATAAAAAGGGCGTCACCGACCGCAACATCAAGGTCTACACCATCCTCAACATGTCCGGCCAGCTCGACGGCAAGGACATGGGCCAGCAAGACACCATGGCGTTGCTGCGCTCGCTGAAGCTGGGCGCCGGGGCGTACCCGAAAGTGTTCCTGGTGGGCAAGGACGGCGAGACCAAACTCTCGGCCTCAGGGGATGAAGCGAAGGCGGTGGACTTGAAGAAGATTTTCGACACCATCGACGCCATGCCGATGGCTGAGAAAGAAGCAGCCGCTGCTGCCCAAGCGCCGGTTGCTGCCGAGCCAGAGCCGGCCAAAGGCGCCAAGAACGCCAAACCCACTAAACCGGCTAAACCAACCAAGCCGCCGGAAATGCCGGATGATTGATCACGTAAAAGAGCAATGAAAAATGGGCGATCCAAGAAAGATCGCCCATTTTTTTGTCTGCAAAAAGATCGCAGCCTGCGGCAGCTCCTACACAATCGGGTTTTCACTCGGTCAATGTAGGAGCTGCCGCAGGCTGCGATCTTTTGATCTTTATTCAGCCACAGCGCTGAGGATTTCATGAGCCATCTTCACCCGCTCAGGAATCGGGAAGTTCTTGTTGGCCATGATCACGATGCCAACATCCTTGCTCGGTACAAACGCCACGTAAGTCCCGAAACCACCGGTTGAGCCGGTCTTGTTGATCAATACGTCTTCCGGCTGCGGTTGCGGCGGATTCAGCCACTGCACCTTGTGCGCCTCCATGGCCATTTCCGTCGAGTTGCCGGCGAGCAAACGGTCGAGGCTGATCGGGTAGCGATACATTTCCCAACCCAGGCCCTGGGTCATGTCGCCGACGCTGTAGTAACCGGTGTGCGTGTTGGCGATGGTTTGTTGCAGCAGCGGTTCCAGTGTTTCAGGCCTCAGGTTGGCTTGTACGTAACGCAGCATGTCCACGGCGCTGGTTTTTACCCCGTAAGCCTGCGAGTCCAGCGCACCGGGTGTGACGCGCAGCGGTTTGCCGTCCTTGTTGTAGCCCTGCGCATACAGGCTCATTTGCGCGGCGGGCACGCTGAGGTAGGTGTGCTGCAAACCGAGTTTCGGCAGCAGGGTTTGCATCATCGCTTGATCGAATGGTTGGCCGAGACTTTTCGCGGCCAGATAACCGAACAGCCCAAGGCTCGGGTTGGAATACTGGCGATGGCTGCCTGCCGGATAGATCGGTTTCCACCGCTGGAAATAGCCGAGCATCTTGTCGGCCGAATCCGCGCTTTCCGGGAATTGCAGCGGCAAGCCGCCGGCGCTATAGGTGCCCAGTTGCAGCACGCTGATGTGGTCGAAAGCGCTGCCTTTCAAATCCGGCCAAAGCTGACTGGCCTTGCTCGACAGATCCAGTTTGCCGGTGGCCTGGGCGTAACCGGCGAGGGTGGCGGTGAAGGTTTTGCTCACCGAACCGATTTCGAACAAGGTGTTTTCACTGACCTTTTGCCCGGTGTCTTTGGCGGCGACGCCGTAGTTAAAGTAATGCGCCTGACCCTTGACGGTCAGCGCCACGGTCAGGCCGGGAATGTCCTGTTGCTGCATGATCGGAGTGACGGCGGCGTTGACCAGCGCTTGCAGTTGCGCGTCGCCAGGTGCGGCGGCCATGCAGGAGGCAGCGCCGAACAGCAGGCCGAAAGCGCTGCAGGAAATGACTTTGATCGGGTGGATGGATGACATGAGTGAACCACTCTCCATGAGTGTTGATGGTTTTATCCCGCTACACTGCGGACGATTTCCCCGTCGGGCGGCTGATCAGCGCGGCTAATTTAGTCAGCTCGACGGTGATCGGCAAACGACGAAATTTCGCACGAGCCATTAGAAAAATTTGGGACTGGGCATGATTCGACCTCAATTGCCGCTCAATGCACTGCGCGCTTTCGAAGCCTCTGCGCGCCATTTGAGCTTTACCCGCGCGGCGGTGGAGCTGTGTGTCACTCAGGCAGCGGTCAGCCATCAGGTCAAAAGCCTCGAAGTGCAGCTCAACGTCACTTTGTTCAAACGCCTGCCCCGTGGGCTGATGCTGACCAGTGAGGGCGAAACCCTGCTGCCGGTGTTGAGTACTTCGTTTGATCACATCGCGCAGATTCTCGAACGCCTCGCCGGTGGCCAGTACCGTGAGATGTTGACCGTCGGTGCGGTGGGCACATTTGCCGTGGGGTGGCTGTTGCCGAGGCTGGCGGACTTCCGGGCGAAACATCCGCTTATAGATCTGCGGCTGTCGACCAATAACAACCGCGTGGATGTGGCGGCGGAGGGGCTGGATTATGCGATCCGCTTTGGCGCCGGGGCTTGGCACGGTATCGAAGCGACACGTTTGCTCGATGCGCCGCTGTCAGTGTTGTGCGTGCCGGAAATCGCCCGGCAGTTGCATACGCCAGGCGATCTGCTGCAGCAGACGTTGCTACGTTCGTATCGAACTGATGAATGGCCGGAATGGTTTCACGCCGCCGGGTTGGCGGCTCAGGCCGCACCGCCACAGAGCATCGTCTTCGACTCGTCGCTGGCGATGATGGAAGCGGCGTTGCAGGGCAGTGGGGTGGCGCTGGCACCGCCGCTGATGTTCGCCCGGCAACTGGCGGCGGATGCGATTCGTCAGCCGTTTGCGATTGAAATCACCACCGGCAGTTACTGGTTGACGCGGTTGCAGTCACGGCTTGAAACAGCGGCGATGCTCGCATTCAAAAACTGGCTGCTGCAGATCTCTGTCTGACTCACATCGTCCCTGTGGGAGCTGGCTTGCCAGCGATAGGGCCGGCACGGTCAACATCGATGTCGGCTGACCCACCGCTATCGCTGGCAAGCCAGCTCCCACAGGTTCATTTGTCAAAATACAAAATCTGATTCAACCCAGGCTAGTGTTCAACGCACCAAACACGGCCGCTTGTTATCGAACTTCCACCCCGGGATCAGAAACTGCATTGCCACGCTGTCATCCCGCGCGCCGAGGCCCATGCCTTTATACAGTTCGTGAGCCTTGGCCACTTGGTCCATGTCCAGTTCGACACCCAGCCCCGGTTTTTTCGGCACCTGCACGCAGCCATCGACAATTTGCAGCGGCGCCTTGGTCAGGCGCTGGCCGTCCTGCCAGATCCAGTGGGTGTCGATCGCGGTGATGTCGCCCGGTGCGGCAGCGGCGACGTGGGTGAACATTGCCAGTGAGATATCGAAGTGATTGTTGGAATGCGAGCCCCAGGTCAGGCCCCACTCGTGGCACATCTGCGCGACACGCACCGAACCCTGCATGGTCCAGAAATGCGGGTCGGCCAACGGAATGTCCACCGACTGCAACTGGATCGCGTGACCCATTTCGCGCCAGTCGGTGGCGATCATGTTGGTCGCGGTTTTCAGCCCCGTGGCACGGCGAAATTCGGCCATCACCTCGCGCCCGGAATAGCCGTTTTCCGCGCCACACGGGTCCTCGGCATAGGCCAGCACCTGATGCTGGTCGCGGCACAAACGGATGGCTTCTTTCAGTGACCACGCGCCGTTCGGATCGAGGGTGATGCGCGCCTCGGGGAAGCGTTCGGCGAGTGCCGTCACCGCCTCGATTTCCGCATCGCCGCTGAGCACGCCGCCCTTGAGCTTGAAGTCTTTGAAACCGTACTTGGCATGGGCCGCTTCGGCGAGGCGTACCACCGCTTCGGCAGTCATCGCCTGCTCATGGCGCACGCGGAACCAGTCGTTGTCGGCGTCTGGTTCGCTGCGGTAGGCGAGGTCGGTTTCGCGCTGATCGCCGACGTAGAATAGATAGCCGAGCATCTTCACTTCGTCGCGTTGCTGACCTTCGCCGAGCAGCGCGGCAACCGGTACGTCGAGGTGTTGGCCGAGCAGATCGAGCAGGGCGGCTTCAAGGCCAGTCACCGCGTGGATGGTGATGCGCAGGTCAAAGGTCTGCAAACCACGACCGCCGGCATCGCGGTCGGCGAAGGTCTGGCGCACTTGATTGAGGATTTTCTGATACGTGCCGATCGGGCTGCCGACCACCAGGCTGCGCGCGTCTTCCAGGGTCTGACGAATGCGCTCGCCGCCAGGCACTTCGCCGACGCCGGTGTGGCCGGCGTTGTCCTTGAGAACGACGATGTTGCGGGTGAAAAACGGCCCGTGGGCGCCGCTCAGGTTGAGCAGCATGCCGTCGTGGCCGGCCACCGGGATGACTTGCATGTCGGTGATGATCGGGGCTTTGGCAGTGTCGTGTGCGGTCATGGTTTTTATCCTTCTAATTCGCAATCTTTAAAAATGGACGTCAGGCGTGCTTTGGCTCGGCATCGGCCAGAGGAATGTCAGCAGCAGGTTTCGCTGTGGTGCGCGCGAAGAAGACAATGATCGCGGCGATGATCGAGGTCGCGGCCAGGCCATAGAGGCCGCCCTGAATCGAACCGGTGTGTTCTTCGAGCAGGCCGAACGTGGTGGGCGCGACGAAGCCGCCGAGGTTGCCCACCGAGTTGATCAGCGCAATCACCGCCGCAGCGATGCGGGCATCCAGATACGCCTGGGGAATCGGCCAGAACAGCGACGATGCGGATTTGAACCCCAGCGCAGCAAAGCAGATCGCGACGAAGGCGAAGATCGGTCCGCCGGTGGTCGACATGAACATTCCCGCTGCGGCAATCAACAGCGCGGTGGCGACCCACGCCTGCTGGTGTTTCCACTTGGCCGAGAACGAGGCGAAGGCGTACATGCCGATGATCGACAGCAACCAGGGGATCGAGTTGAACAGGCCGACCTGAAAGTCGCTCATCTCACCCATTTTCTTGATGATGCTTGGCAGCCAGAAAGTCGCCGCATAGATGGTCAACTGAATAAAGAAGTAGATCAGGCAAAACAGAATGATCTGTCGGTCCTTGAGCAGTTTGCCCATCGATGGACGGATCGGCGTCGCGGCTTCGCGGGCCTTTTGTTCGTCGTCGATGGCGTTGACCAGTGCGTCCTGTTCGGCACGGCTCAGCCATTTCGCGTCGTGAGGTTTGGCGTCGAGCCAGAACCAGACGAACACGCACAGGCACACCGAGAACATCCCCTCGATGAAGTACATCCATTGCCAGCCGTGCATGCCCAGCCCGTTGATTTGCAGGAGCAGGCCGGACAACGGGCCGGAGATCAATGAGGCCACGGCCGAACCGCTGAGGAAGATCGCAATTGCCTTGCCGCGTTCGGCGCCGGGCAGCCAGCGGGTGAAGTAGTAGATCACCCCGGGAAAGAACCCGGCCTCGGCCACGCCAAGCAGGAAGCGCAAAACATAGAAGTGGGTTTCGTTCTGGATGAACGCCATGCCGGCGGCAACCAGGCCCCAGGTGAGCATGATGCGGGTCAGCCAGATGCGTGCGCCGACTTTCTGCAGGAGCATGTTGGAGGGTACTTCGAACAGCGCGTAGCCGATGAAGAACAGACCGGCGCCGAAGCCGTAGGCGGCAGCACCGATGCCCAGATCATGTTCCATGTGGGTGCGGACGAAACCGATGTTCACCCGGTCAATGTAATTGACGATGAACATGATCACGAAGAGCGGCAGGACGTGGCGTTTCACTTTCGAGATGGCCGACGCGAGTGTCGAATCGACGCCCTCATTCATCCCGGAGACGGAGGTTTTCACTTGGTTTTCTCCCACTGATTATTTTTATGCGGGGTAGGGCTGGGTTGCTGCGTTGTTGATAGACATCATACAACCTGAATTTTTTGTCCTACAAGTGGGTTGGCCCGATTAATTTTCTCTGAATGGTCCTGTTTTTATACTTTTTTGTGTTTGTGGCCAGCGTTTGTTGGTTGTTCTCCTTGTTAAGGGAGCGAATTTTCTCTGCCTACAGTCAAGGTATGGGCTTCGGGTTAAGAAAGGTTTCACGCTCTATTTGAGTGTTGTCATACAAGTTGACTACGTTTTAGCGCTAAATTCAGTCTCGCCAGCCATCCTTGCAATGCTACGATCGACGAGCCCCCGATCACCGGAACCGACCATGCAAGAAGACCTCGACGCCCCCGCGCGCAAACGTGCGCACAACCTCGCCCATGACCTGGTGGAGAAGCTCACTCAGAGCATCCTGCTCGGCCAGATGTCACCGGGTGACAAGTTGCCATCGGAGAACACCATCGTTCAGGAACACGGGGTCAGCCGCACCGTGGTGCGTGAGGCAATCTCGAAATTGCAGGCGTCGGGGCTGGTCGAGACGCGGCATGGCATTGGTACGTTTGTGATCGAGCGTGCCCCGGAGCAGGGGCTGCGGCTGAACGTCGATACGGCGCTGGGGGTGCGCAGCATTCTTGAATTGCGCCTAGGCCTGGAGACGCAAGCGGCAGCGCTGGCGGCGCAACGGCGCAGCGAGCAGCAGGTGCTGCAGATGCGGCAGGCGCTGGATGACTATCAGCGCCTGCTGGCGAACAACGACAGCTGCGTCGAAGCTGATCGGCGTTTTCATCTGTTGATTGCCGAAGCGACCGGCAACGTCTGCTTCAGTGAGATCATGCAGCACCTGGGCAGTGCCATGATTCCTCGTCAGCGGCTCAACGCGGTCGAGCGCGGGGCGGCGGACCTGAGCAAGCTTGGGCAATTGGCCAATCTGGAACACGAGGCGATTCTGAATGCGATCAAGCGTCAGGACCCGGATGCGGCGCGCGCGGCGATGTGGTTGCACTTGACCAACAGCCGCGATCGGTTTTCCGCGCAGGGTTGAGCGCCGTTGGTCTGTTCGATAGCACGGTGTACAACCGGTCGATTCCAAGCTGTACGGCCCGGGTATTCCGGACCTCCTTGGTGAGGTGCGTCATGGCTAACGATTTGCTGTTTCAGGGTGGTGTGTTGCCGACCGACCCAACCCGGCCGATGCCGGGCACGGATGAGCCAACATTGGCCGATCACGATGCACCGCCGGGGATGAGTCCGGGACGCGATCCTTTGAGTGATGCCGATCGGCCGGAAGACTGGAAGGACCCGGGCGCCGATGAAGACGTGCCGCCGGCGGATGAGCCGACGCCATTGTCGGATGATCGGCGCTGATCGCGGTTTGCTTTCGGTAATGTGTTGTCGCTCAGGGCCTCATCGCTGGCAAGCCAGCTCCCACAGGTTTTAGGGTGGACATAAAAATCATGTCTAGCTGCAACCTTGTGGGAGCTGGCTTGCCAGCGATGACGGCATCGGCCTCAACCACGAACGCTGATCAGATTGCTGCTCGGGTAATCCCGATTCGCCGCTCCAGATTCAACGCCAGCACACTGACCAACACCACCGCCGAGCCCACCAGCACCATCAACGTCGGTCGCTCGCCGAGCCCCACCGAAGCAATCCCCATCGCCGTCGGCGGGATCAGGTAGAGCGTCATTGTCGCCCGACTCAAATCCACATGTTTGAGCACATACCCCCACGCCAGATACGCCAGCGCACTGGGAAAAACCCCCAGGGCCAACACCGCCCATTGCACGCGCAGCGGCGCATTGATCACGGTGTCGCCCAGCCCCGGCAGGTAAATCAGCAGCAGCAAGGTGCCTGACCACACCGCGTAGCACGCCAGGCTGAAGCTGTCGTAGCGCCGGGCATGGTGTTTTTGCAGGGCGAAGTACAGGCTCCACGACAGCGCCGCGAGCAAGATCAGCAAACCGTGCGCATCGATTGCGCCCAGGCCTTTGTCGCCGCTGACCACAATCACCACACCGACCAATCCCAGTAACACGCAACCCCAGCGCCAGGCACTGACCTGATCCCTGAAAACAAACCGCGCCAGCAGCGTGCTGAACAACGGGCTCGACTGCGCCAGCACACTGGAGGCCCCGGCACTGACACTCTGCTGGCCAATGTTCAGGGCCACGTGATGCAGGCTGACCGCGAAGAACCCCAGCGCGAACAGCAGCGGCACATCACGCCCTTGCGGCAAGCGAATGCCCTTGAACGCGGCAATCACCGCCATCAACAACGACGCCAGCAGAAATCGCATGAGTGCCAGATGCCCGGGGTCGTACGCCTGCAGACCGATGTGAATGCCGGTCGGCGAGTACGCCCAGCAACCGACGACGAAAGCCATGGCCAAAAGGATTTTCCAGGGAGAAGGGGACGGCATGATCGGCGCACCAGGAGGAGGAATGCGCCGAGTATCCGGGTCGCCGATTGTTCGCCACAACTGACTTATACTGCGCTGAATGTTCACTCAGAGTGATGAATATGGAGCTGGCACAAATTCGCATGTTCAAGGCCGTGGCCGACGTCGGCAGCATCGCCCGGGCAGCGGAAAAGCTGTTTTGCGTGCCGTCGAACATCACCGCGCGCATCAAGGCGCTGGAGGCCGAGTTGGGCGTGGCGCTGTTTTTGCGCGAAGGGCGCGGGCTGCGGATCAGCCCGGCGGGGCAGACGTTTCTGAGCTATGCCGAGAAAATTCTGGCGCTGACCGCTGAGGCAAAACGCGCGGTGGATCCCTCGGCCGAGCCGTCGGGGCCATTGCGTATCGGCGCTATCGAATCGTCGGCCACGGGCCGCTTGCCCAAATTACTGGCGAAGTTTCACAAACGCTATCCGCAGGTGGCGCTGGAACTCACCACCGGCAGCTGGGGCCAGTTGCTCGACGACACCGTCAGCCATCGCCTCGACGGGGCAATTGTTGCGGTGGACGTCGAACGTTCGCAGTTGCGACGCACACCGATGTACCGCGAGGAGTTGCTGTTGATTGCTTCGACATCGTTCGGGCCGGTGCGCAGCATCGAGGATCTGCAGGACAAAACCGTGTTCATGTGGCCGCAAGGTTGCCCGTATCGGGCGGCGCTGGAGCATTGGTTGTTGCGCCAGGGCCAGGCGCTGCCGATTGTCAGCCTCGCCAGTTACGGGGCGATCGTCGGCTGCGTCAGCGCGGGTGCCGGTGTGGCCCTGGTGCCCAAGGGCGTGTTTGATCAATACGCCAAAGGCGCCGGCTGTGTCGGTTTTGAATTCCCCGAACTGACGGCCATCGACAACCTGTTCTACTGGCATGAAAACGCCGGCGTGCACCCGGCGCGAGAAGCATTCGTCGCGATGCTGCACGAAGAATTCACCTGACCCTGCAGGCGCTGCCGCAGGCTGCGATCTTTTGTTTTTAAAGATCAAAAGATCACAGCCTGCGGCCGCTCCTACAGATCGCGCATCAGCAGGCCAAAACGCAGATCCAGCGCCTCCGGTATTGGCAGGTACACCGTATGCCCATCCCCCGGTGCGACGTCGATCGCCTCACCTTTGAGGCTTTGCAGCTCATGCAGATCAAAGTGGAAATTGCCCTGTGGCGTCATCAGTTCGAGGTGATCACCCAAGGCAAAACGATTCTTCACCTTGACCTCGGCCAGCCGCCCGCGCCGCTCCCCCGTCAACTCGCCGACAAATTGCTGGCGCTCCGACACCGAGCTGCCGTGCTGATAATTCTGGTACTCGTCATGCACATGCCGACGCAGAAATCCCTCGGTATACCCGCGCTGAGCCAGTGATTCGAGATCGGTCATCAGGCTGCGATCGAATTCACGACCGGCCACGGCATCATCAATGGCGCGGCGATACACCTGCGTAGTACGCGCGCAGTAGAAGTGCGATTTGGTCCGCCCTTCGATCTTCAGCGAATGCACGCCCATCCGGGTCAGGCGCTCGACGTGCTGCACCGCGCGCAGGTCCTTGGCGTTCATGATGTAGGTGCCGTGTTCGTCCTCGAATGCGGGCATCAATTCGTCGGGGCGATTGGCTTCCTGCAACAGAAACACCTGATCAGTCGGCGCCCCGATCCCCAGGGTCGGTTCCGGCTCGAAGGTCTGGACGATCTCGCCCAGCTGATTTTCCGTGGCCTCTTGCGTCGAATATTTCCAGCGGCAGGCGTTGGTGCAGGTGCCCTGATTGGCGTCACGCTTGTTCATGTAACCCGAGAGCAGGCAGCGCCCGGAGTAAGCCATGCACAGCGCACCGTGGACGAAAACTTCCAGCTCCATGCCAGGCACCTGCTCACGGATTTCGCCGATTTCTTCCAGCGACAGCTCGCGCGACAGAATGATTCGGCTCAGTCCCTGTTGCTGCCAGAACTCGACGCTGGCCCAGTTCACCGTGTTGGCCTGCACCGACAAGTGAATCGGCATCTGTGGAAAATGCCGGCGCACCAGCATGATCAGGCCCGGGTCGGACATGATCAGCGCGGACGGTGCCATCTCGATCACTGGTGCCAGATCCTTGAGAAAGGTCTTCAGTTTGGCGTTGTGTGGCGCGATGTTGACCACTACGTAGAAGCGTTTGCCCTGCGCCTGAGCCTCACGAATGCCGAGTGCGAGGTTGGCGTGATCGAACTCGTTGTTGCGCACCCGCAGGCTGTAGCGCGGCTGGCCGGCATAGACGGCATCGGCGCCGTAGGCGAAGGCGTAACGCATGTTTTTCAGGGTGCCGGCGGGGGCCAGCAGTTCCGGGGCGGCGAGGGTAGGGGTCATGGCAGCGTCGGTCGCAAAAGCGCGGCAGGGTAAGTCAGTGGCGACGAGGCTTTATTGATCTGGATCTATGCTCCATAAACAAAGATGGCACTCGCGCGGATGGCGGCTGACTAAGTGGGGCAGGCGTGCGTGGCGCCTGACTGACATGGATCGGACATGAACGAAAAAAGTCTTCAATTCAAATCCCTCACCGTGCTGCTGTTATTGGTGACGGTGGCCTTCATCTGGATCTTGCTGCCGTTTTACGGCGCGGTGTTCTGGGCCGTCATCCTCGGCATTGTCTTTGCGCCGATGCAGCGCCGGCTGCAGGCGAAATTCGGTTGGCAACGCAACCTGACGTCGCTGTGTACGTTGAGCGTTTGTCTGGTGATTGCGATTTTGCCGGTGATCATCCTCAGCGTGTTACTGGTGCAGGAAGGGGCGACGGTCTACAAGAACATCGAGAGCGGTGAACTCGATATTGCGGCGTATCTGGCGCAGTTCAAACACAGCCTGCCGCCGTACTTTCAGCATTTGCTCGATCGTTTTGGCGTCGGTGAACTCAATGCGCTGCGCGAGAAAATCGTCAAGGCAGCGATGCAGGGCAGCCAGGTGCTGGCCAGTCAGGCCTTCAGTTTCGGCCAGGGCACATTCGAGTTTGTGGTGAGTTTTTTCATCATGCTTTATCTGCTGTTTTTCTTTTTGCGTGACGGTCCCGAACTGGCGCGCAAAATGCGCACGGCGGTGCCGCTGGAAGAAAACCACAAGCGTCGTCTGCAACTGAAGTTCAACCGGGTGGTGCGGGCGACCGTCAAGGGCAATCTGGTCGTCGCGGTGACGCAGGGCGCATTGGGCGGGGCGATTTTCTGGTTTCTCGACATTCCCAGCGCGTTGCTCTGGGCGGTGTTGATGGCGTTTCTGTCGCTGTTGCCGGCGGTGGGCGCGGGGATTGTCTGGGCGCCGGTGGCCGCGTATTTCCTGCTCAGCGGGATGGTCTGGCAGGGCGTGGTGCTGGGGTTGTTCGGGGTTTTTGTGATCGGCCTGGTGGACAACGTGCTGCGCCCGATTCTGGTAGGCAAGGACACGCGCATGCCTGATTACATGATCCTGATCTCGACCCTGGGCGGTCTGGCAGTGTTCGGCTTGAACGGCTTCGTGATCGGGCCTTTGATCGCGGCGCTGTTCATGTCGAGCTGGGCGCTGTTCGTCGAAACCAAGCCCAAGGTGCAACTGCCTTAGGCGCGAAACGGTTCGCTGACAAGCTTTTGCGACAACGCCTGAGCGGCGGGTAACGAGGTGAGCGGGCCGCTGATCGCCTCGCCGTCGCGCATCAGATACCAGCAGGCAAGCAGACCCGACGCCCGAAGCGAGGCGGGAACGGCGCTGCCGATAACGGACATGATTTGAACCTGAGCCATGAAAGTACCTCCATCAATCTATGGAGCTACCTTAGGGATTTGCAGGTTCTACGGACAATCAACGCTTTTGATAGTGGTCATTGATGCCGTTGAGGGCTGCCTCAATCGACCACTTGATCAAGCATGTGCATGACTTCGCGCTCATTGAGCAGGCCTTTGTGCACCAGATTCTCCGCCAGCAAGGAAAGAAACTTGGCGCAGCGATGGCCTTCCAGGTGCTTGAGCTCGGTCAGCGCGCTGTACACCTTGCTTGAGGTGCACAAACCGACGATGCGGTGCGGGTTTTGTGTTGGCATGCGGTCGTCCTTGTTGTTATCAACCTGTTGTTTACGGACGGATTCAGAGTGCGGTTCCGTCATGACAAAGCGATGACCGTTTTGTGGAAATGTCCATAACGGTCAATCCATCATGCCGACTTTAGCCGCTGAAACTGTCCTCACAGCGACCTTGGCGAGATTTTTTCAGACGCTGGCCGACCAACGGTCATAAAAAAGCCCCGCTATATAAGCGGGGCTCTGTATTTCGATTACCAGCGTGGGCCGCCGTAATAGCCATGTGGCCGACCGTAATAACCGCGAGGCGGGCCGTAGTAGACGGGGGCCGGTTGAACGTAAACCGGTTGTTGCACATACACCGGTGCAGGCTGGTAGTAAACCGGTGGTGGTGGCTGCTGCACGTAGACCGGTTGTGGCTGAACATAAACCGGCTGTTGTTGCACATACACCGGGCGATCCTGATTGATCAGTGCCGAGCCGATGATGGCCGAGCCAACGATCGCGCCAAACACCGCCGGGCCTTGCCAGTTGTTGCCGCCATGGGCTTCTGCTTGCCCTGCGACAGCAAATGCACCGATCAGCAGGGCCACGATAGGGAGTTTACGAATCATGATAATTCCTCGGTTCTTCGACCCGGCGGCAGGGCCTGCACCAGGCCCACAGTTGTCGCGGGGATACTTCTAAGACAGCGAAATCGTGAAAATCAGCACAGCCGCTGGGTAAATTTTGTGTAAGGTCTGTACCGGCTTCTTTACCGGGCCGTGCAAGGGCCGCGCAATGCGTTTAAAACAGGCCTCTATGATCGTTCAGAACCCGATGGGCTGGCTAATCCCGTCTATCCGAAAGTGCGTTTGAAGGAGAAGTTTCATGCAGATGAACCCGAACAAAGACACCCAACTGTGCATGTCCCTGTCGGGTCGCCCAGGGAATTTCGGTCTGCGTTTTCATAACCATTTGTATGAGCAGCTGGGCCTGAATTTTTATTACAAGGCGTTCAGCAGCCAGGACTTGACCGGCGCGGTCGGCGGCATTCGCGCCTTGGGCATCCGTGGTTGTGGCGTGTCGATGCCATTCAAGGAGGCCTGTATTGCTTTGGTCGATGAACTCGATGCGTCGGCGGCGGCGATCCAGTCGATCAACACCATCGTCAACACCCAAGGCCATCTCAAGGCCTACAACACCGATTACATCGCCATCGCCCAGTTGCTTGAAACCCATGCGGTGCCCACAGAAACCACGTTCGCCCTGCGCGGCAGTGGCGGCATGGCCAAAGCGGTGGCCAGCGCCCTGCGTGATGGTGGCTACCAGAATGGTCTGATTGTGGCGCGCAATGAGCCTGCCGGGCGAGCACTGGCGCAATCGCTGGGGTACCGCTGGCAGGCCGAACTGGGCGATGAGCGCCCGCAGATGCTGATCAATGTCACGCCGGTGGGCATGGACGGCGGCCCGGAAGCCGGGCAACTGGCGTTCGAGCCTGACGTGATCAAAGCCGCTGATACCGTGTTTGATGTGGTGGCGATTCCTTCGGAGACGCCGTTGATCGTGCGTGGCCGGGCTGAGGGCAAGAAGGTCATTACCGGGCTTGAGGTCATTGCGATCCAGGCGCTGGAGCAGTTTGTGCTGTACACCGGCGTGCGGCCGAATGAGCAGCAGTTTGCGGCGGCGGTGGCGTTTGCCCGCAGCTGATGATGTGTTGAATTGACTGGCCTCATCGCTGGCAAGCCAGCTCCCACAGGTACCGAGTGGGAGCAGGAGTCTTTGGGGCCGCCCCAAACTCTGTGGGAGCTGGCTTGCCAGCGATGAATTCACCTCGGTTTCACCTGCTGCCTATACTGCCTCACCAGCAAGCAAAGACTTGCCCCTCCATAAAAACCGTGCCCGAGGCCCCCATGCATCCGCCTATCCTCAACCTGCACCAGGTCGAACTCGAACCGCTGCCCGAAGCCCTGGCCCCCGAAGGCGAAACCGCCGGACGCTACCAGCAACGCACGGCGCGAATCGGCCAGCAACTGGGCTCGCAAAAACTCGGTTATCGCCTGTACGTGCTTGCGCCAGGCATGCGCGGCAGTCCGTTTCACAGTCATCGGGTCAATGAAGAAATGTTCTACGTGGTGGCCGGGGAGGGAGAGGTGCGCCTTGGTGCCGAGCGCTTTCCGATTCGCGAGGGTGATGTGATCGCCTGTCCACCGGGTGGGCCGGAGAAGGCGCATCAGATCATCAATACCAGTCAGGCTGAATTGCGTTATCTGGCGGTGAGCACCCAGCAGCAGCCGGAAATCTGTGAGTACCCGGATTCGAATAAATACGCGGTGATGGATAACTTCACGGTCGATGCCGAGGGCAATGCCTCAGGTTTCGTCGCCGTGGCGCGGCAGGCGGATGGCGTGGATTACTGGGACGGCGAATAGCACACAGATCCTGAATTGACGCACAACCCTGTAGGAGTGAGCCTGCTCGCGATAGCGGTGTGTCATTCAAAGATGATGTGACTGACACACCGCTATCGCGAGCAGGCTCACTCCTACAAGGGGTTTATGTTGGTTATTCGAGGCGAGCCAGGCGCTCTTCCAGCGCGGCAATGCGTGCTTCCAGCTCTTCGATTCGCTCGACGGACACGCCGCTGCTTGCGCCGCGCTCTTGCGGATTCTGCCGCGCTGCCAGAATCGCCTCGATATCCGCCGGATCGCCCAGTGCATGGGTGTAACGGTCTTCACGTTGCCCGGCCTGACGCGGAATCAGCACCGCCAACCCCCGCGCAATCAAACGCTCAAGCTGATGCAGCACCTGCTCGGCATCTTCGAAATCATGCATGCGCCCGCTGCGGGTCAGCAGTTCGTTAATGGTTTGCGGGCCGCGCAGAAACATCAATCCCGTCAGAATCACCTGCGCCGGCACCAGTTCCAGCGCCTTGTCGACCTTGTGCTCCCAGCGGTCGGCGCGACTGCCCATCACCAGCTTGGCGAAACCGCGACCTTCAAGGGCTCGCAGGCTTTGGCCGACCTGACCTTGAGTCAAGTTCATCACCGGTTCGCGGCTGGTTTTCTGGTTGCACGCCGTGACCAGCGCGTTGAGCGTCAGCGGATAGGTTTCCGGGCTGGTCGCCTGTTTCTCGATCAGCGAACCGAGAATGCGGATTTCCGTGGCGTTGAGCCGAGGCTCGTCGAAGGTGGATTCATGTTCGGTGGTCATCGCGCGTTCCCTCAACAGTCGAAGGCGCCTAGCCTAATCCTTGCCTAACAAAAGGCAAGCCGTGTGGTCATCAAGCATGGCTATAATCGCCTCCTTGTTCCACCCAGCCACCACACGAGACTGCCATGACTATTTCCCTGTACGCCGCATCCGTCCCGGTTTTTCAACAAATGCTCAACGCTTTGAGCGATGTGTTGAAAAAGGCTGAAGCCCACGCCACCGAGAAAAACATCGACCCGAACGCTTTTCTGCAGGCGCGTCTGTTTCCGGACATGTTCCCGCTGACCCGTCAGGTGCAGATCGCGGTGGACTTCGCCAAAGGCGTTTCCTCGCGTCTGGCTGAAGTCGAAGTGCCGAAGTACGACGATACCGAAACCACCTTCGCCGAACTTCAAGCCTTGATCACCAAGGTGTTGGCTTACATCGGCGAGATCAAGCCAGAGCAGATCGATGGCAAGGAAGGCATCGAAATCGTTACCCGTCCGGGCACGCCGAAAGAGAAGCGCTTCAGCGGCCAGGCTTACCTGCTGACTTACGGCCTGCCGCAGTTCTTCTTCCACGTCACCACCACGTATGCGCTGCTGCGTCATAACGGTGTTGAAGTGGGTAAACGCGATTACATGGGCGCGTTCTAAAACTTCCGGCAACAAAAAGCCCGCCAAGGTTTGCGCCTTGGCGGGCTTTTTGTTGGCTGAAGCAAAAGATCGCAGCCTTCGGCAGCTCCTACCGGGAACGCATTCCAGATGTAGGAGCTGCCGAAGGCTGCGATCTTTTGATCTTCAAGCGCGTTGGGCTTTCGCTTCTTCGCCCAGGCACGCCGCTGCGGTGAACAGCACGTCGGTGGAGGAGTTCAGCGCCGTTTCGGCAGAATCCTGCAACACACCAATGATGAAACCGACCGCCACCACCTGCATGGCGATTTCACTTGGAATGCCAAACAGGCTGCACGCCAGCGGAATCAGCAGCAACGAACCACCGGCCACGCCCGAAGCGCCACAGGCGCAGATGGCCGCGACCACGCTGAGCAGAATCGCGGTCGGGATGTCCACCGCAATGCCCAAAGTATGCACGGCAGCCAGGGTCAGCACAGTGATGGTAATTGCCGCGCCGGCCATGTTGATGGTCGCGCCCAGTGGAATCGATACCGAGTAAGTGTCTTCGTGCAGGCCCAAGCGCTTGCTCAATTCCAGATTGACCGGAATGTTCGCCGCCGAACTGCGGGTGAAGAAGGCGGTGATGCCGCTTTCGCGCAGGCACTTGAGGGTCAGCGGGTACGGGTTGCGGCGCAGTTTCCAGAACACGATCAGCGGGTTCATCACCAGCGCCACGAACAGCATGCAGCCGAGCAGCACGGCGAGCAGGTGCGCGTAGCCGATCAGCGCGCCGAAACCGGAGGTGGCCAGCGTCGAGGCGACCAGGCCGAAAATGCCCAGCGGGGCAAAGCGAATCACCACGCGCACAATCAGGGTCACGCCGTTGGACAGATCACCGAGCACTTCACGGGTGGTATCGCCGGCATGCCGAATCGCCACGCCCATGCCGATGGCCCAGGCCAGAATGCCGATGAAATTGGCTTCGATCAGCGCCTTCACCGGATTGTCCACCACGCTCAGCAGCAGGCTCTGCAACACTTCAGCGATGCCGCCCGGCGCAGTCACCGCAACGTTTTCGGTGGCCAGCACCAGATGCGACGGGAATGCCATGCTGGCAACCACAGCCACCACTGCGGCGGCGAACGTGCCCAGCAAGTACAGGAACAGAATCGGCCGAATGTGCGTTTCCTGGCCGTGTTTATGGTTGGCAATCGAAGCCATCACCAGCACGAACACCAGAATCGGTGCCACGGCTTTCAACGCCGAAACAAATACCTTGCCGATGAACGCGGTGTCTTTCGCCACTTGCGGGGCAAACATCGCCAAAGCGATACCGGCAATCAGGCCGATGAGGATCTGTGCGACCAGGCTCAGGTTCTTCAGACGTTGCAAGACAGAAGGGGATGAAGCAGTCATAGCGGCATCTCTGATTTTTTATAGGCTGCAGGTTGCATGAAAGCGCCGGCGAATCGGGGGCAGACCAGCGTCACGAACCGAAAGGATTGAAGCGCTTTCAACGTCAATAAACCGATCGTTGAACAAGCTGTACGTTTTTCAGGGCGCGGACTTTATCACAGCGTAAGTCCCATCCTTCAGGCGTGTGACGATCTGCCACCGGATCAGGCAACAAAGTCGGCAGGTTTGTGCAAGTCAGCCCGGACACACTCTGTTAAGATTGCGCATCCTTATTTTCAAGTTCTGCCAGCGGGCCCTCGGGTCAACGCTGGTGTCGTCGTTTTGCTGGAGTTGCCATGCTGTTGCCCATTCTTCTGTTGTCCGCCGCCGGTTTTACCGTGCTGACCACGGAATTCGTTATCGTCGGCCTGCTGCCGGCGATAGCCCGAGACCTCGAAGTGACCATCCCCCAGGCCGGTTTGCTGGTGACGCTGTTCGCCTTTACCGTGGCGCTGTTCGGGCCTTTCCTGACCGCGTATTTCGCCCGCTTCGAGCGGCGCAAGCTGTTTATCAGCATCCTGATCATGTTTGGCCTGGCCAATACCGTCGCGGCGCTCGCGCCGAATATCTGGGTGATGGCGTTTGCCCGCTTGATCCCCGCGCTCGGTCTGCCGGTGTTCTGGGCGCTGGCCAGTGAGACGGCGGTGGACATCGTTGGCCCGGATTTCGCCGGTCGTGCGATCGCCAAGATCGGTTTCGGTATTGTCTGCGCCACGGTGTTCGGCATTCCGGTCGGCACGCTGATTTCCGATGCATTCGGCTGGCGCAGTGCCTTCGGCATTCTGGCGGTGATCGCCTTTGCCAAGGCTTTGCTGCTGTTTGTCTACTTGCCGAAAACCAGTTTGCACCAGCATCAGGTGAGCTTCCGCTCGCAGTTCAACATTCTGCGCAGCCCGTTGATGATCGGCCATATCGTGCTGTCGATTCTGGTGTTCAGCGGCATGTTTACCGCTTACACCTATCTCGCCGACATTCTTGAACGTCTGGCCGGTTTCAACGGCACCGTGGTCGGCTGGTGTCTGATGGGCTTCGGCGCCGTCGGACTGATCGGCAACTCGCTGGGCGGTCGTGCAGTGGACCGCCATCCGCTGGGGGCGTCGGTGTTGTTTTGTGCATTCATGATCGCCGGCATGGTGTCGCTGGTGCCGAACATTCATTCGCCGCTGGGGCTGGCGGTGGCGATGGGAATCTGGGGCATTACTCAGGCCGCGTTGTTCTTGGTCAGTCACGTACGCCTGATGAAAGCCGCGCCGGAAGCGCCGGCCTTCGCGGCCTCGTTGAACATCGCCGGGGCTAACCTGGGGATCGGCCTGGGCGCAATGGTCGGTGGCCGGGTCATCGACAGTGCGGGGCTGGGTTTCCTCGGCTTTGCCGCCGCCGGTTTCATTCTGCTGTCGGTGTTCCTCGCCATGGTGCTGATGACACTCAAGCCGCGCGACCTGTGCGCCGAGCCTTCATAACGCCGTAAACAACTCGCGTCGGGCACCTTCGGTAATCGCAACGATGCCGGGGTGCTTGACCTTGCGCTCCACCGAAATGGCGTAGAACGACTCGGTCACCGCATCAGTCTGGCCAATCAGTTCGACGCCGTATTGGCGCTTCACTTCCTCGGCAATCACGCTGGGGCCGATAAAAATCCCGCTTCCAGACTGTCCGAAGGCCTGCATCAAGGCGCTGTCGTCGAATTCGCCGACAATTTTCGGCTGGATCTGCTGCTCGGCAAACCAGCGTTGCAAGCGGCTGCGCACCACGGTTTCCGGGCCGGGAATCAACAGCGGCGCACCGTGCAGGCTGCGCGGGAAATCCTCTCCATACCTGGCGGCCAATGCAGCGGTGGCAAAAAAGCTGATGCCGCATTCCCCGAGCTTTTGGCTGTAGCCCTTGATGTCGAGGTGCGAGGGCATCGGGCTGTCGGAAATCACCAGGTCCAGGCGCTGAATCGCCAGATCCGCCAGCAACCGCTCGAGTTTGTCCTCGCGACATGTGATGCGCAGCGGTTCGTTCAACTCCATGGTCGGCGCAATCAGGCGATAAACAATCGATTTCGGTACCACGTCAGCCACGCCAACGCGAAACAGGATCTGCTGCTCATTGGGCTCCGCGCGCAGCATCAGCTCCAGCTCGCCGCCGAGCTGGAACATCTGTTCGGCATACGGCAAGGCCTGGCGCCCGGCTTCAGTGAGTTCCAGTTGCCGACCGACTCGGCGAAACAGCTCGATGCCATACGTCTGTTCGAGCAAGGAAATCTGCCCGCTGATGGTCTGTGGCGTCAGGTTCAGTTGCTCGCAGGCACGCACGATGCTGCCGGTCTTCGCCACCACCCAGAAATAATGCAACTGTCGATAATTGAGCATCCGCCTCCCCTGTAGGAGCTGCCGAAGGCTGCGATCTTTTGATGTTGCTTCTAAAAGAAAAGATCAAAAGATCGCAGCCTTCGGCAGCTCCTACATTGTTTATTTCTGGGTTCGTAAAAACCGAAGTATAGCCGGTAAAAATACGAATTTTCCTGAAGTGTTTGCCTCTCTAGAATGCCCAGCCATCGACGGCCGGTCCGGTGACCCTGTCTGTTTTATCAAGGAAGCATCATGAAACTTAAAACTGCGGCACTGTTGTTGTTTACGTCTTTACTGGTTCTGACGGGTTGCGATCAGGCCGAAAAAAGCGCCCAACAGTTGATGGGCAAAGCCGCCGAAAGCGCAAAACAGGCGATTGACGATACCCACAAGGCTGCCGAGCAAGCCCTGAGCGATGCCACTGGCGGGTTGATCGAGAAAAAAGAAACAGCGGAAAAAGACGCGGAACAATCCGAATCTTCTTCCAAGACCATTTAATTTTCGTACACAGAGTCAGGACTGACCCATGGAATATCTGTTAGAACTCGCCGCCAGCCCCGCTGCCTGGGTAGCTTTGGCCACATTGGTGGTGATGGAGATCGTGCTTGGCATCGATAACCTGATCTTTATCTCGATCCTGACCAACAAGCTGCCCGAGCAACATCGGCAGAAAGCGCGGCGCATCGGTATCGGCATGGCGCTGATCCTGCGATTGGCGCTGTTGAGCACCATTGCCTTCATCGTGCAGTTGACCGAGCCAGTGTTCGAAGTCCTCGGCCAGGCGTTCTCGTGGAAGGACATGATCCTGATCGCCGGTGGTCTGTTCCTGGTGTGGAAAGCCACCACCGAGATCCATCACAGCATGGACCCGGCGCCGGAAGATCCCAAGTCCGCGACGTCGACCGTGACTCTGGGCTTTGCCGCTGCAATCGGGCAGATCCTGATGCTCGACATGGTGTTCTCGATCGACAGCATCATTACTGCTGTCGGCATGACCGAGCACTTGCCGATCATGGTCATCGCGGTGGTGGTGTCGGTTCTGGTGATGCTGTTTGCGGCTGAGCCGCTGGCCAAGTTCATCAACGACAACCCGACGGTGGTGATGCTGGCACTGGGCTTCCTGATCATGATCGGCATGACCCTGATCGCCGAGGGTTTTGGCGCCCACGTACCGAAAGGGTATGTGTACGCGGCCATGGCGTTCTCGGCGGGTATTGAGGTGTTGAACATGATGTCGCGTCGAGCGAAGCAGAAGAAGCTGGCTGCGCAGGCGTAAACGCTGAAGGACAAAAGGCCGCCTGAACTCACGAAGTTCAGGCGGCCTTTTTGCCATCTGCTTCCCGCCTTTCCACCTCTGTAGGAGCTGCCGAAGGCTGCGATCTTTTGATGTTTAAGATCAAAAGATCGCAGCCTTCGGCAGCTCCTACCGGGATTTTATTTCAGGCGTCTTTCGGTGTTTTTTGAAAGATGCCGTGGCTCAGTGCGCGGTAGCGGGACGGACACGGTGCTTTTCGGGTTTTGCTACAGGTGCTGGCTGGATCGGGTGGTGATGGTGGCGGCGCGACACGCGCAGTACGCCCCACAGCATGGCGGTGGCAACGGCCAGCCAGCCGGCAATCAACATTACGATGGTCATGGTCAGGCTCATCAGTGCCTCCTCTTTGCCCTGCATCGGGCGCACACTTTTCAATTCGCTCTGTTTCAGTGACAGTCTAGACAATGGGGTGTTTCAGACTATTGACCAAAGGTCGCTGATGACCAATCAGTTCGCTCTATGCAATCGACGTGTCTGCGGTTTAAGGCTATACCGCAGCTTTGCTGCGCCCTATGATCGCAGGCGTTGCCGGAACACGATGACCGGCGTCTGAACAGAGAGTGACGATGGTGCAGGTATTTTCTCGAATTCGTGCGGCGTTGCTGGTCGTCAGTTGCGCGGCGGCATTGGCTGGTTGTGCGGGCAGTGTGGCACCCGAGGTCAAGCGACTGCCCGAGCGAGTCGAACTCAGTGGCACATTTTACCGAGGTCAGGCCAACCAGAGCGGCCCTCAGGTATTGGCCAGTCTGCTATCGCAGCAGGGCATCGTGATCACGCCGGGGTTGCTGGAAAAACCGCTGCACCTGCCGGGCGCTGAAGACAAATTGCAGCAGAATATTCAGAACCTGGCCCGCGAGTACGGCATGCTGGTTTACCCGCTGGACAGCAATCTGCCTGCACTGTTGACGCAGGTTGCGGCAGGGTATCCGGTGATGGTGCGTTTCAGTGAGGGCTCGGCATTCTGGGCCGAGCCGCGTTACGCAATTCTGTCCGGCTATGACCGTAACAAGCAGAACGTGCTGCTGCGTGCCGGCATGAATCGTCGCGAACTGATGAGCTTCAGTGCGTTTGAGTCGGCATTCGAAAAGTCCGGCGGCTGGGCCATTCTGATTCAGAAGCCAACGCAGATTCCTGCTGCGGTTGATCGTCAGCGCTGGTTGAAGGCGGCCGACGAACTCGGTCAGGCCGGTCAGGAGAATGAAGCGGCGCAGGCGAAGAAGGCATTGGCTGCGCACTGAGTTTCCCGTTCGTCATCTGCCGGGCACGTCCGCGCCCGGCAGGCCTCTTACCTCTATAACCCGATTTTCCGGGTGAATAAGGAGGCGAGCATGGCAGATTCCCCATCCCCGAAAGGCCCACATTCGTCCGAACACGCGCCGGACCACGATCTGGGGTTCGATCCGGACTCGCCGGATCTTGATGATCCGCAGGTCGATCCCGTCGGCCCGGCCAAAGCCCCCAAAGACGTAGAGCCGGGGGAGGACGACAAGAAGCCGTCCAAGCCTTATGACCCGTTAGCCAATCTGAAACCTTGATGTGAGGTGCGTATGAGTACCGATTCAAGTTTTGACGATCAAAAACCCGACAGTGTGCCGACAACGCCGGAGCCTGAGGTTGATCCGGTGCTGGACCCGGACAGTCCGCTGCGTGATCCGATGGCGCGGCCGAATGTGCTGACGCCGGAGCCTGGGCGGGATCCGAGCAAAGGGGACGGCATTCCTGATGATGAGCAGATGCCGTTGCCCAATGATTGAGATCTCTCAGCGTTACTAAGTTTTATTGTAGCGAGGGGATAAATCCCCTCGCCACGGGTGCATGTGAATTCACCGGTGCAGGTGAATTCACTGGTGAAGGTGAATCCTTTAGATCGCAGGTTTACTTCGAGGCTTCAACCACGCCGCTCTGGCGCGATTTCAGGTTTTTCTCGGCTTTGTACTGCTGCGCCACGGCTGGAACGGCGGCACTACGACCGGTTTCTACCCAGCTGCGGATGCGGCTGGCATCGGCAAAATGAGTGTATTTGCCAAACGCATCGAGAATCACCAGGGCGACCGGGCGGTTACCCATTTTCGTCACCAATACCAGGCAATGACCGGCAGGGTTGGTGAAGCCGGTTTTGGTGATCTTGATGTCCCAATCGGCTTTATTGACCAAGTGATCGGTGTTGCGAAAACCCAGGGTGTAGTTGGGTTTGCGAAAAGACACGGTCTTTTCCTTGGTAGTGGTCAGTTCGCTCAAGATCGGGTGCTTGCTCGCCGCCACCAGCAACTTGCTCAAGTCGCGTGCAGTCGACACGTTGCGCTCAGACAAACCCGTCGGCTCGACGTAGTGAGTGTTGGTCATGCCCAGCGCCTTGGCCTTGGCGTTCATCGCCGCGATAAAGGCTGCGTAGCCACCAGGGTAGTGGTGCGCGAGGCTGGCGGCGGCACGGTTTTCCGAGGACATCAGAGCAATCAGCAGCATCTCGCGGCGCGGCAGTTCACTTCTCAGTTTGACTCGGGAGAACACGCCTTTCATTTCTGGCGTGTGACTGATATCGACATCGATCCATTCGTCCATGTTCTGTCGGGCTTCAACCACAACCAAACCAGTCATCAGCTTGCTGACGGAAGCGATCGGCACGATCACGTCAGGGTTGCTGGAGTAGATGACTTTGTTTGTCTGCATATCCATGAGCAGGGCGCTGCCGGAGGCGATCTTCAAAGATGAAGCGTCACGTGGGGCAGCGGTGGTTTCCGCAGCGTTGATCGTTGGCGTGATGCATGTGCCTGCAAATGCAAAAAACAGGCTCAGAATCGAAAGACGAATTTTCACGCGGGCGAACTCATAAAGGTTGGATATTCCGTTAGTTTGTAACGGGTTATTTCTTAAAAGCGGCGCATTTTAGGAGTATGGCTGAAGAACTGTCGATGGTTGTTTGAACGACCTGAAAATCTCGTGAAAAGGCCTGTAAAAAGAGGGGTTTCCGGCGAACGGTTACAGTTTTTTCTCAGGCATGAAAAACCCCGCACAGGGCGGGGTTTTGGTGCTGCAAAAATCACGTCTTAAGCGTGCAGGGTTTCCGCTGCATAAAGCGTATTTTCCAGCAGGCAGGCACGGGTCATCGGACCGACGCCGCCGGGTACTGGAGTGATCCAGCCTGCACGGGGCAGGGCGGTTTCGTAGACAACGTCACCGACCAGTTTGCCGTCGTCCTGACGGTTGATGCCGACGTCGACAACGATCGCGCCTTCCTTGATCCATTCACCCTTGACCAGGCCAGGCTTGCCGGCGGCCACCACCACCAGATCGGCACGGCCGACGTGGCCAGCCAAATCCTTGGTGAAGCGGTGGGTCACGGTGACAGTGCAGCCGGCCAGCAGCAGTTCCATCGCCATCGGGCGACCGACGATGTTGGAAGCACCGACAACCACGGCGTCCAGCCCGTATAGATCAACACCCGTGCTTTCCAGCAGGGTCATGATGCCTTTCGGGGTGCACGGTCGCAGCAGCGGAATGCGCTGGGCCAGGCGGCCGACGTTATAAGGATGGAAACCGTCGACATCTTTGTCCGGGCGGATGCGTTCCAGCAGTTTGGAGGCGTCCAGGTGCTCGGGCAGCGGCAGTTGCAGCAGGATGCCGTCGATTGCAGGGTCGTCGTTGAGACGATCAATCAGATCGGTCAGCGCGTCTTGCGTGGTTTCAGAGGGCAGGTCGTAGGCTTGAGAGAGGAAGCCGACCTCTTCACAGTCTTTACGCTTGTGCGAGACATAAACCTGAGAGGCAGGATCGCTGCCGACCAGGATCACCGCGAGGCCGGGAGTGCGCAGGCCTTGCTGGCGACGCTCGGCAACTCGTTGGGCGATCTGCTGGCGCAGGCTGGCGGCGATCGATTTGCCGTCGATTAGTTGTGCAGTCATTGCGCGTGATTAACCATCGAGAGGGGAAAAAAAGAGAACGCATTCTCGCATGTCGGGCGGTGAGGGCAAAGGCGCTTGGTCAGCAAATTCCCCTAACTCCTTTAATTAAATGAATTTTTTTCAAAAAAGATTTGACGACCTTTGGAGCGCTCTATACTATTCGTCGCACTTGTCGGGCACAGCCTAGCACTGGTTAAGAAGGTCGAGCGGGATTACGATTCTGCGAAGACTGGAAAGCACTTAGTTTGTAGTCCTTTAAGAGTACAGATTAATAAGGCGCCCGTAGCTCAGCTGGATAGAGCATCCGCCTTCTAAGCGGATGGTCGCAGGTTCGAGTCCTGCCGGGTGCGCCATTAGGCAGCTTTGGCACAAGTAACGCGATATGGTGGGCGTAGCTCAGTTGGTAGAGCACGGGATTGTGACTCCCGTTGTCGTGGGTTCGATCCCCATCGTCCACCCCATATTTCGAAAAGCGCCAGATTTAACGGTCTGGCGTTTTTGCTTTAAAGAGCTTCATCTGCGGATGTGGTGGAATTGGTAGACACACTGGATTTAGGTTCCAGCGCCGCGAGGCGTAAGAGTTCGAGTCTCTTCATCCGCACCAATTAAAGCTTCATTCGTGCCTTTGGGCTGGTGAGGTTTCAACAAAGAAGTTATTTGGCTTTTTTGTTACGCAATATGGTGGGCGTAGCTCAGTTGGTAGAGCACGGGATTGTGACTCCCGTTGTCGTGGGTTCGATCCCCATCGTCCACCCCATATTTCGAAAGGCGCCAGATTTAACAGTCTGGCGCCTTTTTTGTTTTTGCGGTTTCAAAAGTTGGCGTTTGCTGGCTTTGAGTCGCAGGGAGCAGGGCGCTTCGTCGTATTTATGTTGCTCGATGATGCTGCGCTGTTCGCCGGGCTTGCTTGCAAGGTCGGCCGTCAGGGAGCGATTGGCAGTCCCCTCTATATATAGAAGAGGTCGCCGCAGAGCCCTGGCGTGATTAGTTGTATTCGCCTGTGGGGCGCGCTGCAATCGTGCATCGGTCCCTATAAATTGCCTGCTGTTTTTTTACCCGTTTTCAGTAGGGTGACTTCTTGAGTTTGACCCACTAGAATGCATGCCCTTGATTCTGGGGTCGGAAACGGCCGGCTAACGTCTGTGCAACGAGGAATATCCATGCAAGTTTCTGTTGAAAATACTACTGCTCTTGAGCGCCGCATGAGCGTCACCGTGCCGGCTGAGCGCATTGAGAGCCAGGTCAACAAGCGTCTGCAGCAGACTGCCCAAAAGGCCAAGATTGCTGGCTTCCGTCCAGGCAAAGTGCCAATGAGCGAAATCAAGCGCCGTTTCGGTGCTGATGCGCGTCAGGAAGCTGTAGGCGACGTGATCCAGTCCTCCTTCTACGAAGCTGTGGTTGAGCAGAAGCTGAACCCGGCGGGTTCGCCTTCGATCGAGCCTAAGTCGCTCGAAGCTGGCAAGGACCTGGAATATGTTGCAGTGTTCGAAGTGTTCCCTGAGTTCACCGTTGCCGGTTTCGACGGCATCACTGTTGAGCGCCTGAGCGCTGACGTGGCTGACGCTGACCTGGACAAAATGCTCGACATCCTGCGCAAGCAGAACACCCGTTTTGAAGTGGCCGATCGCGCTGCCCAGAACGAAGACCAACTGAACATCGATTTCGTTGGCAAGGTTGACGGCGAAGTCTTCGCTGGCGGCTCCGCCAAAGGCACCCAGCTGGTACTGGGTTCCGGCCGCATGATCCCGGGCTTCGAAGAAGGTCTGGTAGGTGCAAAAGCTGGCGAAGAGCGCGTTCTGAACCTGACCTTCCCAGAGGACTATCAAAACCTCGACCTGGCTGGCAAAGCCGCCGAGTTCACCGTGACTGTCAACACTGTCTCCGAGCCTAAGCTGCCTGAGCTGAACGAAGAGTTCTTCGCTCAATTCGGCATCAAGGAAAGCGGCATCGACGGTTTCCGCACCGAAGTTCGCAAGAACATGGAGCGTGAACTGCGTCAGGCGATCAAATCCAAGGTCAAGAATCAGGTAATGGACGGTCTGCTGGCCACCAACCCGATCGAAGTGCCTAAGGCTCTGCTGTCCAACGAAGTTGACCGTCTGCGCGTGCAGGCTGTTCAGCAGTTCGGTGGCAACATCAAGCCTGATCAACTGCCGGCCGAGCTGTTCGAAGAGCAAGCCAAGCGCCGCGTTGTGCTGGGTCTGATCGTGGCTGAAGTGGTCAAGCAATTCGACCTGAAGCCTGACGAAGCTCGCGTTCGCGAAATGATTCAGGAAATGGCTTCGGCTTACCAGGAGCCTGAGCAGGTTGTGTCGTGGTACTACAAGAACGAGCAGCAACTGAACGAAGTGCGTTCGGTTGTGCTGGAAGAACAAGTTGTGGATACTGTTCTGCAGAAAGCTAGCGTGACCGACAAATCGGTCTCTTACGAAGAAGCGGTCAAGCCGGTAGAAGCTCCAAAAGCCGACTGATTGTTTTTGCGTTAAGAAGTACACACATAAGCCAGCCTTCGAGCTGGCTTATGCGTATTCAAGACATAACTATTTGGGAGTGACTGCAGAGCATGTTCCGTAATTCGTATATTCAGCAGAACTCTGATATCCAGGCCGCAGGCGGCCTGGTCCCGATGGTTGTCGAGCAATCTGCTCGTGGCGAACGCGCCTATGACATCTATTCGCGCCTGCTCAAGGAGCGAGTGATCTTTCTGGTTGGTCCGGTAGAGGACTACATGGCCAACCTGATCTGTGCGCAACTGCTGTTCCTTGAAGCGGAAAACCCGGACAAGGACATCCATCTTTATATCAACTCCCCGGGCGGTTCGGTGACAGCAGGCATGTCGATCTACGACACCATGCAGTTCATCAAACCCAACGTATCCACCACTTGCATCGGTCAGGCCTGCAGCATGGGCGCGTTCCTGCTGACCGCAGGCGCTCCAGGCAAACGTTTCTGCCTGCCGAACTCGCGTGTGATGATTCACCAGCCACTGGGCGGTTTCCAGGGCCAGGCGTCGGATATCGAAATCCACGCCAAGGAAATCCTCTTCATTCGCGAGCGTCTGAACACGCTGATGGCCAAGCACAGCGGCCGCACCCTTGAAGAAATCGAGCGCGATACCAATCGCGACAACTTCATGAGTGCAGAAGCTGCGAAGGAATACGGCTTGATCGATGAAGTGATCAACCAGCGCCCCGCTTAAAATAAGCAGCTCAAAATAGGCTTGGTCGGCGAGTCTGTTCGCCAGCGGGCTTGAAAAAGCCCGCAATAGCCTTCATCTTGTGTTGCAAGCCTATCGGATTTGGATCGAACGAATGACTGACACCCGCAACGGCGAGGACAACGGCAAGCTGCTCTATTGCTCCTTCTGTGGCAAAAGCCAGCATGAAGTGCGCAAATTGATTGCCGGCCCCTCGGTCTTTATCTGCGACGAGTGCGTCGACCTGTGCAACGACATCATCCGCGAGGAGGTGCAGGAAGCCCAGGCCGAAAGCAGCGCGCATAAATTGCCTTCGCCTAAAGAAATCAGCGGCATCCTTGACCAGTACGTCATTGGTCAGGAGCGTGCGAAGAAGGTTCTGGCCGTAGCGGTGTACAACCACTACAAGCGTCTGAACCAGCGTGACAAAAAGGCTGACGACGTCGAACTCGGCAAGAGCAACATCCTGCTGATCGGCCCGACAGGCTCCGGTAAAACCCTGCTGGCCGAAACACTGGCCCGCTTGCTGAACGTTCCGTTCACCATCGCTGACGCAACCACCCTCACCGAGGCGGGTTACGTGGGTGAAGACGTCGAGAACATCATTCAGAAGCTGCTGCAGAAGTGCGATTACGACGTAGAGAAAGCCCAGATGGGTATTGTCTACATCGATGAAATCGACAAGATTTCGCGCAAGTCCGACAACCCGTCGATCACCCGGGACGTTTCCGGTGAAGGCGTGCAGCAGGCCTTGCTCAAGTTGATCGAAGGCACGGTCGCTTCGGTTCCGCCGCAAGGTGGCCGCAAGCATCCGCAGCAGGAATTCCTGCAGGTCGACACCCGTAACATCCTGTTCATCTGCGGTGGTGCGTTCTCTGGTCTGGAAAAGGTTATTCAAAACCGTTCCACCAAGGGCGGCATCGGTTTCAACGCCGAAGTGCGCAGCAAGGAAGAGGGCAAGAAAGTCGGTGAATCCCTGCGTGAAGTCGAGCCTGACGATCTGGTCAAGTTCGGTCTGATCCCGGAATTCGTCGGTCGTCTGCCAGTCCTCGCGACGCTGGACGAGCTCGACGAGGCTGCGTTGATGCAGATCCTCACCGAGCCGAAAAATGCTCTGACCAAGCAGTATGCCAAGCTGTTCGAGATGGAAGGCGTGGATCTGGAGTTCCGCACCGACGCTCTCAAATCGGTCGCCAAGCGTGCCCTGGAACGTAAAACCGGTGCCCGCGGCCTGCGCTCGATTCTTGAAGGTGTATTGCTCGACACGATGTATGAAATCCCCTCGCAGTCCGAGGTGAGCAAAGTCGTGATCGATGAAAGCGTGATCGAAGGCAAGTCCAAGCCACTGTATATCTACGAAAACAGTGAGCCGACGGCCAAGGCAGCGCCGGACGCGTAAGTGTCCAGTCTGCTGGAATAAAGAAGGGGCCTTCGGGCCTCTTTTTTTTTATGTCGTTTTTTACATCCGCTTTGCGCTTGTTTTTTTCCAGAGCTGCCCCCATCTTGGTTCCAAGCTCAATTCCATCTGATTACGGCCATATGGCCGCCGTAGAGGCGAAATCATGAAGACCACCATCGAATTGCCTCTCCTGCCATTGCGTGATGTCGTGGTTTATCCGCACATGGTTATCCCGCTGTTCGTGGGGCGCGAGAAATCCATCGAAGCCCTCGAGGCTGCGATGACGGGCGACAAGCAGATCCTTCTGCTGGCCCAGAGAAACCCGGCTGACGACGATCCCGGTGAAGACGCTCTCTATCGCGTAGGTACTATCGCTACCGTTCTGCAACTGCTCAAGCTGCCTGACGGCACCGTCAAGGTGCTGGTCGAAGGTGAGCAGCGCGGTACCGTTGAGCGTTTCAGCGAAGTCGACGGCCACTGCCGCGCCGAAGTCTCGCTGATTGAAGAAGTCGACGCTGCCGAGCGCGAATCCGAAGTGTTCGTGCGCACGCTGCTGTCGCAGTTCGAACAATATGTACAGTTGGGCAAGAAAGTCCCGGCTGAGGTTCTGTCGTCGCTCAACAGCATCGATGAGCCGGGTCGCCTGGTCGACACCATGGCGGCGCACATGGCGCTGAAAATCGAACAGAAGCAGGAAATTCTCGAAATCATCGATCTGTCAGCCCGGGTCGAGCACGTCCTGGCGCTGCTGGATGCCGAGATTGATCTGCTGCAAGTCGAAAAGCGCATTCGCGGCCGCGTCAAAAAGCAAATGGAGCGCAGTCAGCGCGAGTACTACCTGAATGAGCAGATGAAGGCCATTCAGAAAGAACTCGGCGACAGCGACGAAGGCCACAACGAGATCGAAGACCTGAAAAAGCGCATCGACGCTGCCGGTCTGCCAAAAGACGCACTGGCCAAAGCCACGGCCGAGCTGAACAAGCTCAAGCAAATGTCGCCGATGTCCGCAGAAGCCACCGTGGTGCGCTCCTACATCGACTGGCTGGTGCAAGTGCCGTGGAAGGCCCAGAGCAAGGTGCGCCTGGACCTGGCGCGGGCTGAAGACATTCTCGACGCCGATCACTACGGCCTCGAAGAGGTCAAGGAGCGCATCCTTGAATACCTCGCCGTGCAAAAGCGCGTGAAGAAAATCCGTGGCCCGGTGTTGTGCCTGGTCGGTCCTCCGGGCGTGGGTAAAACCTCGCTGGCCGAGTCGATCGCTCACGCCACCAACCGTAAATTCGTGCGCATGGCCCTCGGTGGCGTGCGTGATGAAGCGGAAATTCGTGGTCACCGCCGGACTTACATCGGTTCGATGCCGGGAAGATTGATTCAAAAGATGACAAAGGTCGGCGTGCGCAACCCGCTGTTCCTGCTCGATGAAATCGACAAAATGGGCAGCGACATGCGTGGCGATCCGGCCTCGGCGTTGCTGGAAGTGCTCGATCCAGAGCAAAACCACAACTTCAACGATCACTATCTGGAAGTCGATTACGACCTGTCGGATGTGATGTTCCTGTGCACCTCGAACTCGATGAACATTCCGCCGGCGCTGCTCGACCGGATGGAAGTGATCCGTCTGCCGGGCTATACCGAAGACGAAAAGATCAACATCGCCGTCAAATACCTCTCGCCAAAACAGATCGCCGCCAACGGCCTGAAGAAAGGCGAGCTGGAATTCGACGCAGAAGCGATCCGCGACATCATCCGTTATTACACCCGTGAAGCCGGTGTGCGTGGTCTTGAACGTCAGATCGCCAAGGTCTGCCGCAAGGCTGTGAAAGAACACGCGCTGGAAAAACGCTTCTCGGTGAAAGTGACAGCTGATGCGCTGGAACATTTCCTCGGCGTGCGTAAATTCCGCTACGGTCTGGCTGAACAGCAAGATCAGATCGGTCAGGTCACAGGCCTCGCCTGGACTCAGGTCGGCGGTGAATTGCTGACCATCGAAGCCGCTGTCGTGCCGGGTAAAGGTCAACTGATCAAAACCGGCTCGCTGGGTGATGTAATGGTCGAATCGATCACTGCAGCCTTGACCGTGGTGCGCAGCCGCGCGAAAAGCCTGGGCATTCCGGTGGACTTCCACGAGAAGCGCGACACGCACATTCACATGCCGGAAGGGGCGACGCCGAAAGACGGCCCTAGCGCTGGTGTCGGCATGTGCACGGCCCTGGTGTCGGCATTGACCGGCATTCCAGTGCGCGCCGATGTTGCCATGACCGGTGAAATCACTTTGCGTGGTCAAGTGCTGGCGATTGGTGGTCTGAAGGAAAAACTGCTCGCGGCACACCGTGGCGGAATCAAGATTGTGATTATTCCTGAAGAGAACGTGCGTGATCTCAAGGAGATTCCGGACAACATCAAGCAGGATCTGCAGATTAAACCGGTTAAATGGATTGACGAGGTCCTGCAAATTGCGCTGCAATACGCGCCGGAGCCCTTGCCGGATGTGGCTCCGGAGATAGTTGCCAAGGATGAAAAACGTGAGTCTGATGCTAAGGAAAGAATTAGCACGCATTAGTATGCTTTTGCCTGGGTGGCTTCCTTGACAGCTTTTTAGAGCCCTTGTTATAAAGCGGCTCTTAAGTGTCTGTAGGCCATTCAGCACTCGTTTTTGCTTTCACCAAAAAACTTAGAATCATCTCAAAATAGATATAAGGGGACTTAGAGTGAACAAGTCGGAACTGATTGATGCTATCGCTGCATCCGCTGATATCCCGAAAGCTGCTGCTGGCCGTGCGCTGGACGCTGTAATCGAATCCGTCACTGGCGCTCTCAAGGCTGGCGACTCCGTTGTTCTGGTTGGTTTCGGTACTTTCTCCGTGACTGATCGTCCAGCTCGCGTTGGTCGTAACCCACAGACCGGCAAGACGCTGCAAATCGCTGCTGCTAAAAAACCAGGTTTCAAAGCCGGTAAAGCACTGAAAGAAGCGGTTAACTAAGTTCGTTACAAGTTTTTACCCATCCGGGTCGGGGTTATCCCTGACTTGGCAGCGGAGCGGTAGAGCAGGTCGCTGAAACAGGCGCCTGTAACGCCGGGATCGAGGGTTCGAGCCCTGTCCGCTCCGCCAGTTACGAGAAGGCGCATCCTCGGATGCGCCTTTCTTCTATCCGGATTCTACCCACGCTCCACGGTTGCCAAATTTTGAAGTTCAACCGTTTCTGGGGGACGCATGCTGCAGAATATCAGGGACAATTCACAAGGCTGGATTGCCAAGACCATTATCGGGGCCATCATTTTGTTGATGGCTTTGACCGGTTTCGACGCCATTTTCCAGGCCGCCACTCACAAGAATGAGGTGGCCAAGGTCAATGGTGAAGAAATCAGCCAGAACGAGCTGAGCCAGGCCGTTGATATGCAACGCCGCCAGCTGATGCAACAGCTGGGCAAAGACTTCGACGCCTCATTGCTCGATGAAAAAATGCTCCGCGAATCGGCCCTCAAGGGTTTGATCGATCGCAAGCTGCTGCTGCAAGGCGCGGAACAATCGAAATTCGCCTTCTCTGAAGGCGCACTGGATCAAGTGATCCTGCAGACGCCTGAATTCCAGGTGGACGGCAAGTTCAGTTCCGAGCGTTTCGATCAGGTCATCCGTTCGCTGGGCTACAGCCGTATGCAATTCCGCCAGATGCTGGCTCAGGAAATGCTGATCGGCCAACTGCGTGCCGGTATCGGTGGCAGCGGTTTCGTCACTGACGCCGAAGTCCTGGCATTCGCCCGTCTGGAGAAGCAGACCCGCGATTTCGCCACCCTCAACATCAAGGCCGATCCGGCTGCGGTCAAGCTGACCGATGATGAGGTCAAGGCTTACTACGACGAACACGCCAAGGAATTCATGACCCCTGATCAAGTGGTCATCGATTATCTGGAGCTGAAGAAGGCTTCGTTCTTCGATCAGGTCACCGTCAAGGACGAAGACCTGCAGGCGGCGTATCAGAAAGAGATCGCCAACCTGTCGGAACAGCGTCGTGCGGCGCACATTCTGATCGAAGTGAACGACAAGACCACCGAAGCTCAGGCCAAGGCGAAGATCGAAGACGTCCAGGCGCGTCTGGCCAAGGGCGAGAAATTCGAAGCGCTGGCCAAAGAGTTCTCGCAGGACCCGGGTTCGGCCAACAATGGCGGTGACCTCGGTTATGCCGGTCCTGGCGTTTACGACCCGGCCTTTGAGAAAGCCCTGTACTCGCTGAACAAAGACCAGGTATCGGAGCCGGTGCGTACCGATTTCGGTTTCCACCTGATCAAGCTGCTGGGTGTTGAAGCCCCTGAAGTGCCGACCCTGGCCAGCCTGAAAGACAAACTGACCCGCGATCTGAAAGCGGCACAGGTCGAGCAGCGCTTCGTCGAGGCGACCAAGCAACTGGAAGACTCCGCGTTCGAATCGTCCGACCTGGCCCAGCCAGCGGCGGATCTGAAGCTGACCGTGCACACTTCCAAGCCGTTCGGCCGTGAAGGTGGCGAAGGTGTTGCTGCCAACCGCGCTGTAGTCACTGCTGCATTCAGCACTGAAGTGATTGATGAGGGTGCCAACAGCACCGCCATCGAGCTGGATCCGGATACCGTGATCGTGCTGCGCGCCAAGGAACACCTGAAGCCTGCGCAACTGCCTCTGGAAAGCGTGAGTGCGGCCATTCGCACCCAGTTGACCAAAGAGCACGCCAGCGCTGCAGCCAAGACCAAAGCCGAGAAGCTGATTGCTGATTTGCGCGATGGCAAGGCGCCGCTGGACAAGGCGATTGAAGGTCAGACCTGGAAAACCACCGCAGCGGCCACCCGTGCTCAGGAAGGTGTTGATCCGGCGGTGCTGCAAGCGCTGTTCCGCATGCCGAAACCGGCTGCCAAGGACAAACCGACGTTCAGCAACGTCACGCTGCCAGACGGTAGTTTGATGATTGTGCGTTTGAACGGCGTTAACGAAGCGGCTGCACCGACTGAGGAAGAGAAGGTTCAGTACCGTCGCTTCCTGGCTTCGCGTGAAGGTCAGCAGGACTTCGCGGCGTTCCGCAAGCAGTTGGAAGCTCAGGCAGAGATCAAGCGGTATTGATCGCTGAGTGAGTGTTCAGATAAAAAGCCCCGGCTCGTGAGTCGGGGTTTTTTTTGGGGTTTGGATTGGGGGGTATATCCGTTGCTGCGGTTATGGCTGCTTAGGGTTCCGCCCTTACGGCGGGTCACTTTGGCAAACGCCCCAAAGTAACCAAAGGTCTATGCCCTGACGTTCGGCCCGCTCGCTGGGGCTCGGGGTTCCTTCGCTCCGGGATCGATCCGGGGGGGCATCGCCTACGGTTTGCTTCGCTGCACCTCCTCTCGATGTGTTCGACTTCGTCGAACGGTCGCTGCGCTCCCACCCCCGGATCAATCCCTCCACTCAGCCTGCCGACGGGCCTTCAGATCAAAAGCTGCACCCGAGCTTGCGCTCATCGTGTTGAGTGGTGAGGGGCAGGGGCTGTGCGCATTCTGCTTTCGCTCTTCTGTGGGAGCCTGCCGACGGGCCTTCAGATCAAAAGCTGCACCCGAGCTTGCGCTCATCGTGTTGAGTGGTGAGGGGCAGGGGTGGTGCGCATTATGCTTTCGCTCTTCTGTGGGAGCTGGCTTGCCAGCGATGGCGGCCTGAGCGCCGACCCATTTCCTACTGGTGTACCCGATCCAACTGTAGGAGTGAGCCTGCTCGCGATAGCGTCCTCACTGCCCACCATTCCCCAACAGGCCTCGCCCTAACCAGCGCTCGGAAATCCATGGACTTTGGCCCTGAGCGTCGCCCACAGACTAAGCACCAACAGCGCTGTGACGATCCACGGAAACGCCCCGACGCCTGGATTCTCCAGCAGTAAGCCACCCAACAGGCCACCGCCGGCTATCCCGACATTCCACAATGTCACCAGCATCGATTGCGCGGTATCAGCGGCCTCTTTTGCGGTTTTCGCAGAAGCGGTTTGCAGCAGTGATGGCATTGCGCCGAATGCCAGTCCCCAGACAGCGGTGGCGAAGTAAATCACGCCGGGCAACTCACGCCATACGCCGAGCGCAATCGAGGCCAGCATGAACAGCCCTGCACTGATCAGCACCAGTCCGCGTAGCCAGCGGTCGATCAGGCTGCCGACGATCCACAGGCTCAGTACTGACGCGAGGCCGAACACCAGCAACACCCGGTCGACGCTCGAAGCAAGCCCGGACGGTTGCAAAAACGGCGCGATGTAGGTGTACAGCAAGTTGTGTGCGACGACGTAGGACAGGGTAACGAACAGCACGGATCGCACGCCCGGCAGGGTAAAGACCTGACGCAAGGGCAGGCGTTGGCTGGCGCGTTCACCGGCGAAATCCGGCACTTGCCAGCGTACCCAGATGACCAGCAGCACGGTCAGCCCGGTCATGATCGCAAAGCTGAGGCGCCAGCCCACCACGGTGCCGAGCAACGTGCCGGCCGGGATGCCCAGCGACAGCGCAAGGGGCGCGCCGAGCATCGCCACTGTGATGGCGCGGCCCTGCAGGTGCGGTGCAACCATGCGGCTGGCGTAGCCTGCCAGCAGCGCCCAGAGCAGTCCGGCGAAGACGCCGGCGATCAGGCGGGCGATCAGGGTCAGCCAATACAGGTCTGATACGGCGGTGATGATGTTGGCGATCGCGAAGCCGCCGATCGCTGTCAGTAGCAGAGGCCTGCGTCGCCAGCCGCGGGTGGCGATCGTCAGCGGAATTGCCGCCAGGATCGAGCCGATGGCGTACAGGGTGACCAATTGCCCGATCAATGCTTGTGAGACGTTCAAGCCCTCGCTCATTTGCGGCAGCAGGCCGGCCGGCATGGCTTCGGTCATCACTGTGATGAATCCGGCGGTTGCCAGCGCGAGCAATGCGCCGAGGGGTAAACGTTCGCGGGTCTGGAGCGAGTCATCCAGTGCGGTACAGGTCAGTGGGGCGTCGTTCATGAGCCGGCATCCATGTGCAGAAGGGGACGAAGGCTACAGGGTAGGGCGCTGCGCAGCGGCGAAAAACAGGTTAAGGTTCCGAACATATCGGACACGGATGTCTTCAATGGAGGTGAGGGATGGATAGCCTGGGCAGTATTTCGGTGTTTGTGCAGGTCGCCGAGACGCGCAGCTTTACCGAGGCCGGTAGGCTGCAAGGGGTTTCATCTTCGGCCGTGGGCAAAAGCATCGCGCGGCTGGAGGCGCGGCTGGGTGTGCGTTTGTTCCATCGCACCACCCGCAGCATCACGCTGACCAGCGAGGGCGCGCTGTTTCTTGAGCGCTGTCGCAAGATTCTGGCGGAAGTCGAGGCGGCGGAGTTCGAGCTGTGCGATGCCGCCGCGCAGCCTCACGGCAAGTTACGCATCAGCCTGCCGCAGGTGCACGGTCTGGTGATGCCGGTCATGAACAAGTTCATGACGCTCTACCCACAGATCGAACTGGATCTGGATTTGACCGATCGCATGGTCGATGTGGTCGAAGAAGGCTTTGACGCGGTGATTCGCACCGGCAAGCCGCGTGATTCGCGCTTGATGGCGCGGCCACTGGGTGAATTTCATATGGTGCTTGTGGCCAGCCCGGTTTATCTGCAGCAGCGCGGCACACCGCAAAGTCCCGCCGATCTGGCCGATCACGCCTGTTTGCGGCATACCTTTCACGCCACCGGCAAGCTGGAGCCCTGGCCACTGCGGCGCGAGGAGGGCAGCGCCGAGCCGATGTTGCCGACGCGGCTGGTCAGTACCTCCATCGAGGCGATCAACCACGCGGCCCTGGCCGGCATGGGCATTGCCTGTCTGCCTGATTTCATGACACACGATGACGTGGCCCAGGGGCGCTTGCAGCGGGTGTTGGAGGCTGATATCGAGCACGTCGGGCAATTCTGGCTGCTGTGGCCATCGAGTCGCCATGCCACGGCAAAATTGCGGGTTTTTATCGATCATTTATCCGCGCGACTTTTTCCCGCCCATGAAGGTCGATAGAGTTGTAAGCGTTTCAAGACACTAATCCATACGCCGCGGGGCTGCGATCTGTTGCACAATACGCCCCGGACTGTTTTCCCTCAGGATGTTTAATGTTGATTTCCACTCCCTTGCGTGTTGTCGGGTTGGCGTTGTTGGTGGCTGCAGTGGCCGGCTGTTCGAAAGACAAGCCGATGTACGAGCATGAGAACTTCGATGACTCCGGTACGTTCTCGCGCAACTATCCGGTGACCGACGCTACCAGTTGTGAAGCGGCGCGCCGCGCCTTGCTCAGTCAGGGCTACATCATCACCAGCAGTGATCCGAAGCTGATCAGTGGCCACAAGAGCTTTCAGCAAACCGGCGATACGCACATGGAGATCAGCTTCAATGTGGTCTGTGCCGAAGACAGCAGCGGCAAGCATCACGCGACCATGTTCGCCAACGCCCTGCAGGATCGCTATGCGCTGAAGAAAACCAACAACTCCGCCAGCCTCGGTGTCGGTGTGCTGGGCTCGGTGTCGATGCCGATCGGCTCGTCGGACGACTCGATGGTCAAGGTTGCCAGCGAAACGGTGACCTCGCAGAAGTTCTATGAACGATTCTTCACCCTGGTCGAGCTGTTCCTGCCGGCCGATGCGAAGAAAGCGGCGCATATCGAAGAAAAACCGAAAACCGACCTTGGTGTGCCTGAGCCGAAACCTGCGCCAGCGCCCGCTGCGTTGGTGCCGACACCTGCGGCCGAGCCAGCAGCAACCCCCGCAGCGACACCCGCTCCGGCGGCCGAACCGGCTCCGGCCCCGGCTGAAGTAGCCCCAGTGAGTTCTGAGCCCGTTGTGCCGCCCGCCGAGACTGCGCCGATCACCCCGGCACCCGCCGCAGAACCCGCGCCGGCAGCCCAGACCGAGGTCATCACGCCGCCGGCCAATCCGGACATCCCGCCGCCGTCCGAGCCGATCCCGGCGATGCCGCCCTCCGGCCAATAACCCGATCGCCCTGTAGGAGCTGCGGCACGCTGCGATCTTTTGATGTTGTTTTTAAAGGCAAGATCAACAGATCGCAGCGTGCCGCAGCTCCTACGAGGGATTCGTGACATTCCCCTGACAAAATTCTCGCGATAAATTCCTGACCGTCTGCTACGTTTTATTGATGAAGGCCACGTTTCATTTTTCCTTCACACGGGCACTTTATGCTCGGGGCACGGGTCGATTGATCAGGCCATTTTCAGCGAGCAGCAGGGGGATTACACGATGGACGACTATCAAGAAGAACTGCTCGAGTACCAGGCTTTTGAACTGGATCCGCCGGAGCCTGCGGAAGACGCTACCGAGCTGTAAGCGCTTGCTTGCCGCTTGTGGCTGTCGGCTCGTAGCTGCCTTTATGCCGTTTTGCGGTGACTGCGGCGGAATTCGCCCGGGGTCTGGCCGCTCCAGCGTTTGAATGCCCGCTGGAATGCTTCGGCTGAGGCAAAACCCAGCAGGTAGGCGATCTCACCGAACGCCAGTTCCGTGTCGCGGATGTAGGTCATCGCCAGGTCACGGCGAGTGTCATTGAGGATCGCGCGAAACTGCGTGCCTTCCTCGGCCAGTTTGCGCCGCAACGTCCAGGTGGGTAGCTTCAGGCGTGCCGCCACTTCTTCCAGGTCGGGTTCCCGGCCACCATTCAACAATGGCCCCAACAACTGCGTGATGCGTTCGCGCAGGCTGCGAGTGCGGGTCAGTTGTTCCAGTTCGCGTTCACACAATTGCAGCAGGTGCCGCCAGGTGCTTGGGCAATGTTGCGGGTTGCGTTGGGCGAGGCTGCTCAGGCTCAGGCGCAATTGATTGCGCTCGGCGCCGAACTGTAGCGGGCAATCGCCCAGTGCGGTGTAGGCGTCGCGGTAATCCGGTTCGTCGAATTCAATGTCGATGCGCTCGGCTCGCAGCGATTCGCCGCTGACGCTCGACAACTGATGCAGCCAGCCAGCAATAATCGAATCCACCACGAAGCGGTTATAGGCGTTGTATGGGCTGATCGAATAGAAACGCAGCCACGCGCCATTCGCGTCTTCGTGAAAACTCGACTGGCCGCGATAGTTGGAGCCGTACAACGGTTCGAAACGGATCAGGCAGCGTGCCGCCTCGCGCACGGTCGGGGCTTGCGCGGCGGTCACCCCGGCCAGCCCGGCCTGACTCAGGCGACTGAGCTGGCCCATGCGCAGCCCCAACGCCGGATCGCCGGTCAACTGAATCGCCGCGTGTCCCAAACGCATGTAGCGCGGAATAGACAACCGCGCGCCAGCTTCCGCCAGTCGCGCGGTATCCAGACCGTATTGCTCCAGCAGCGGCAGAGGGTCGGCGTCGTGGCTGCGCACCGCATCGGCGAGGCTATGGACAAAGCCCACCGACAAATCCCCAAGGCGCATCGGCAGCGGCTTCATGGTTTACAACCAGATATTCAGCAAACGCGCGCCACGGGCGTCGCCATCGGCGAACTGTCGGCCGTTGCTGCTGAGGAAACTTTGCCCTGAACTCAACTTGTCCCAGAACTGCCCGCGCAGGAACACGCTGATGCCGGCGATCGCCCGGCTGCTCGGCGGTTGCGCGGTCAAGGTCAGACGATGCCAGGCCTGGCCTTCGCTGACTTCGCCGGGCTTGAGGCTGACCGAGCCCGGCGTGCTGGAACCCTTGTAGCCGCCCCACGGTTGATCCCACACGTTATGACCGACGACAAACGCCGGCACGGCGATCAGTTGCGCGCCTTGCTCGTCGAGTTTGCGGTAATTGTCCGGGTACCAGCTGTCGCTGCCGATCAGGATGCCAAGGCGTCCGGCGGGGGTGTCGACCACGTTGATGGCGTGCTTGTCTTCAGCCTCGATCACGTCGCGCTGATCGAAGATCGGGTGCATCTGCCGCTGCGGTTGTCCGAGCGGCACGCCGTCGCGGCCAAACACCACGCTGCTGTTGAACAGTGCGCCGCTACCCGGCTTGAGCTGGCCATCGCGGATACTCGGCTCGGGCAGCACGATGGAGCCGGCCACCAGCGTTACGTGAAATTCCTTGGCCAAGCCACCGAACAGCACCTGGTAGTCCTTGGCCATGTCTTTGGACTTCATGCGCAGGTGCGCATCATCCAGGCGACTG
Organism: Pseudomonas sp. GM80; assembly: GCF_000282515.1. GTDB lineage: Bacteria > Pseudomonadota > Gammaproteobacteria > Pseudomonadales > Pseudomonadaceae > Aquipseudomonas. The sequence continues at coordinate 2,702 of NZ_AKJD01000020.1, read as the reverse complement.
CTGCCCTTGGCGCTCAGCCAGGCGCGGGCAAACAGCAGCGGATTGCTCGCGGCCAGCCAGTTCATCGCTTCGGCGAGGGTCGGCGCCTGATAAAGCTCATCTTTTTCGCCGCTGATCATCAGCCAGGTGCCGACGTGCTCGGGCAACACGACCACGGTTTTGTCGTTCAACAAACCTTGATCCTGCGCTTGCTGCAAATAAGCGGCGAGCTTGCGGTGCAGGCGCTCCGGGCTTTGATAGTCGGTGGGGAAGAGTTCGGGCTGGATGCCCAAGAGATTGCCACGGTCGGCGGGTGTGCCCTGATCGACCGCGAGTTTGATGCGCAGGTCGGACAGGTACTGTCCCGCCGGGCGGTCCGCCGCCCACATGGCGTAGGAAGCAAGGACGGCCACGAGGGCCATGGAAAACGTCAGATACAAAAGTTTGCGCATGAAAACCAACAACAGCCGGGTACAGTGTGTGGCGACTAGGGTAGGGCGCATGGCGCCGGTTGCCAAGGGGCGCTGCGCATTTGGATCAATAAGTTGTCAGTTACGGTCATTGAGTGACAGCAGTGCGACTCTTAGTCTGTGCCACATGACTGACGGGGGACGCAGAGCTCCCGCAACTTTTCCGTGATTGCTCGTTGTGGAGTTACCGATGACCGCCGCTCATTACCCGCACCTGTTGGCCCCGCTGGACCTGGGATTCACCACGCTGCGCAACCGCACCCTGATGGGCTCGATGCACACCGGCCTGGAAGAAAAACCGGGCGGCTTTGAACGCATGGCCGCGTACTTCGCGGAACGTGCGCGCGGCGGTGTTGGCCTGATGGTCACCGGCGGCATTGGTCCGAACGACGAGGGCGGCGTTTATTCTGGTGCGGCCAAGCTGACCACAGAAGAGGAAGCGCTCAAGCACCGCATCGTCACCCGCGCGGTGCACGACGCGGGCGGCAAGATCTGCATGCAGATTCTCCACGCCGGCCGTTATGCCTACAGCCCGAAACAAGTGGCACCGAGTGCGATTCAGGCGCCGATCAACCCGTTCAAACCGAAAGAGCTGGACGAGGAAGGCATCGAGAAGCAGATCAGTGATTTCGTCACTTGCTCGGTGCTGGCGCAAACCGCCGAGTACGACGGCGTCGAAATCATGGGCTCGGAAGGTTATTTCATTAACCAGTTCCTCGCCGCGCACACCAACCACCGTACCGACCGTTGGGGTGGCAGCTACGAAAACCGTATGCGTCTGCCGGTGGAAATCGTTCGCCGTGTGCGCGAAGCCGTAGGCCCGAACTTCATCATCATTTTCCGTCTGTCGATGCTCGACCTGGTCGAGGGCGGCAGCACGTGGGATGAGATCGTCACCCTGGCCAAAGCCATTGAGCAAGCCGGCGCGACCATCATCAACACCGGCATCGGCTGGCACGAAGCGCGCATTCCGACCATCGCCACCAAAGTGCCGCGTGCGGCGTTCAGCAAGGTCACGGCCAAGCTGCGCGGATCGGTGAACATTCCGTTGATCACCACCAACCGTATCAACACCCCGGAAATCGCCGAGCAGATTCTCGCTGAAGGCGACGCCGACATGGTCTCGATGGCGCGGCCGTTCCTCGCCGATCCGGACTTCGTCAACAAGGCTGCTGAAGGGCGCGCAGACGAGATCAACACCTGCATCGGCTGCAACCAGGCGTGCCTCGATCACACCTTTGGCGGCAAGCTGACCAGTTGCCTGGTCAACCCGCGTGCCTGCCACGAGACCGAACTCAATTATCTGCCGGTGCAGCAGATCAAGAAGATTGCCGTAGTCGGCGCCGGCCCTGCCGGTTTGTCTGCCGCCACCGTGGCCGCCGAGCGTGGCCATCAGGTCACCCTGTTTGATTCGTCCAGTGAAATCGGCGGCCAGTTCAACATCGCCAAGCGCGTGCCGGGCAAGGAAGAGTTCTTCGAAACCCTGCGCTACTTCAAGCGCAAGCTGCAGACCACCAATGTCGAGGTGTGCCTGAATACCCGCGTCGACGTGACGAAACTGGTTGAAGGCGGCTATGACGAAATCATCCTTGCCACCGGCATTGCGCCGCGTGTGCCGGCGATTCCGGGCGTCGAGAATGCCAAGGTGTTGAGTTACATCGACGTCATTCTTGAGCGCAAACCGGTGGGCAAGCGCGTGGCGGTGATCGGCGCCGGCGGTATCGGTTTCGACGTGTCGGAATTCCTTGTTCACGAAGGTGTGGCCACCAGCCAGGATCGTGCCGCGTTCTGGAAAGAGTGGGGCATCGACACGAAATTGGAAGCCCGCGGTGGCGTGGCCGGGATCAAAGCGGCGCCGCATGCGCCGGCCCGGGAGGTGTTCCTGCTGCAGCGCAAGAAAACCAAGGTTGGCGATGGTCTGGGTAAAACCACGGGCTGGATTCACCGTACCGGTTTGAAGAACAAGCAGGTGCAGATGCTCAACAGCGTTGAATACCTGGGCATTGATGATGACGGTCTGCATATTCGCATTGGCGAAACCGGCGAGCCGCAACTGCTGGCGGTGGACAACATCGTGATTTGCGCCGGCCAGGATCCGCTGCGTGAGCTGCACGACGGCTTGGTCGCGGCGGGGCAGAATGTGCATCTGATCGGCGGCGCCGATGTCGCCGCAGAACTGGATGCCAAGCGCGCCATCAACCAAGGCTCGCGCCTCGCCGCTGAACTGTAAACACCTATGTAGGAGCTGCCGCA
>NZ_AKJD01000019.1 GCF_000282515.1 Pseudomonas sp. GM80 | reverse complement strand
CCTTCGGCAGCTCCTACACAAGTCAAAATCATTCAAGCCACCTGCGGAACAAGTTGTTGCGCCAACAGATGCTTGAGCAGCGCGCGATACGCCAGCACGCCACGGCTCTTGCCGTCGAATTGCGAAGGCGTGACACCAGCACGGCTGGCATCGCGCAGACGAGTATCGACCGGGATATAACCCTGCCAGATCTCGTCGGGGAATTTGTCCCGCAGCACACGCAAGGTGTGCATCGATGCCTGCGTACGGCGATCAAACAGGGTCGGCACGATGCTGAACGGCAGCGCCTGTTTGCGCGAACGATTGATCATCGCCAAGGTGTTGACCATGCGCTCCAGGCCTTTGACGGCCAGGTGTTCGGTCTGCACCGGGATCACCAGTTGCTGGCTCGCGGCAAGCGCGTTGACCATCAGCACGCCGAGCAACGGCGGGCTGTCGATCACGGCGTAATCGAAGTCTTGCCACAATTGCGCCAGACTCTTGGCGATCACCAGACCGAGGCCACTCTGCCCCGGCGACTGACGCTCAAGGGTCGCCAGCGCGGTGCTCGACGGCAACAGCGAAATACGTTCGTCGCTGGTCGACAACAGCAACTGCCCCGGCAGGCCTTGCGGCACGCTGCCCTTGTGCAGAAACAGGTCGTAGTTGCTGTGTTCCAGGCTGTCGGGGTCGTAACCGAAATAACTGGTCATCGAGCCGTGCGGGTCGAGATCGACCACAACCACACGCTTGCCCGCCTCGGCCAGCAATCCGGCTAAAGCGATGGAGGATGTGGTTTTACCGACACCACCCTTTTGATTGGCGACTGCCCAGACTCTCATTCAGTTCGTTCCTCCCGACCGATATGCTCGACCGAGACATAGCTCAGCGTGTTAATGCGGGTGACGGAGAATTGACGGCACTCTCGCGTCCCGGCGTCTTGACCGGGGTCGGTGCAGTTTGTGTGCCAGCACGCTTCAACGCCGCGTCCGGTTGCGCATTGGCGGTCCCGGTGCCCGTGAGGCTGCGGCGCACATCGAGATTGCGCGACACCACCAACACCACGCGACGGTTCTTCGCGCGGCCTTCAACGGTGGCGTTGTTGGCGACCGGCTGAAACTCACCGTAACCCACCGACGCCAGGCGACCGGGGTTCACGCCCTGCATCGCCAACATGCGCACGATGCTCGCCGAACGCGCCGAGGACAGCTCCCAGTTGGTCGGGTACTGCGCAGTGCGGATCGGCTGGTCATCGGTGAAGCCTTCGACGTGAATCGGGTTGTCGAACGGTTTCAGAATCGCTGCAACCTTGTCGATGATGTTGAAGGCAATGTCACTCGGCATGGCATCGCCGCTGCCGAACAACAGGCTGGAGTTGAGTTCGATCTCGACCCACAACTCGTTGCCACGCACGGTCATCTGGTTGGAGCTGATCAGGTCACCGAACGCCGCGCTGATGTCATCGGCGATGCTTTTCAGCGGATCGCTGGCACCGGCAATACCGGCATCGATCTGCTCGGCATCTTTGACCAGCGGCTTGGCCGGGGTCACGGTCTTCGGCCGCTCGTCACCAATCGGGATCGGTTTGAGCGCGCGGTCGGAGTCTTTGAAAACGCCGACCAACGCTTCGGAAATCTCTTTGTACTTGCCTTCGTTGATCGACGAAATCGAGTACATGACCACGAAGAACGCGAACAGCAACGTGATGAAGTCAGCGTAGGAAACCAGCCAGCGTTCGTGGTTTACATGCTCTTCCTGGTGGCGACGACGTGCCATGAGCTTATTCCCTTAATCCATGAAGCCCTGAAGCTTCAACTCGATGGAGCGAGGGTTTTCACCTTCGGCGATCGACAAAATGCCTTCCAACAACATTTCGCGATAACGCGACTGCCGCAGCGCGATAGACTTCAGTTTGGCCGCCACCGGCAGCAGGATCAGGTTGGCACTGGCCACGCCGTAAATGGTCGCGACGAATGCGACGGCAATGCCGCTGCCCAACTGCGTCGGATCAGCGAGGTTGCCCATCACGTGAATCAGGCCCATCACCGCACCGATGATGCCGATGGTCGGCGCGTAACCGCCCATGCTTTCGAAGACTTTCGCGGCTTCGATGTCGCGCGCTTCCTGGGTGTAGAAATCCACTTCAAGGATGCTGCGGATCGCTTCCGGCTCGGCGCCGTCGACCAGCAGTTGCAGGCCTTTGCGCGAGTAGTTGTCAGGTTCGGCATCCGCCACGCCTTCCAGACCGAGCAGGCCTTCCTTGCGCGCAGTGAGGCTCCAGTTGACCACGCGGTCGATGCCGCCAGCCAGGTCGACTCGAGGCGGAAAGAAGATCCAGGCGAGAATCTGCATGGCGCGTTTGAACGCGCTCATCGGCGATTGCAGCAGCGCGGCACCGATGGTCCCGCCCAATACGATCAATGCCGCCGGGCCGTTGGCCAGCGCACCGAGGTGACCACCTTCCAGGTAGTTGCCGCCGATGATGGCGACGAACGCCATGATGATCCCGATAAGGCTTAAAACATCCATCAGATACACGCCTCGACAATGTGCTTGCCGATATCGTCGAGGCTGTACACCGCGTCCGCGAGGTCAGCTTTGACGATGGCCATCGGCATGCCGTAAATCACACAGCTGGCTTCGTCCTGCGCCCAGATCGAGCTGCCGCCCTGCTTGAGCAGGCGCGCGCCTTCACGGCCGTCGGCGCCCATGCCGGTCAATACCACCGCCAGAACTTTGTCACCGTAGGATTTCGCCGCAGAGCCGAAGGTGATGTCCACGCACGGCTTGTAATTCAGGCGCTCGTCGCCCGGGAGGATTTTCACCGCGCCACGGCCATCGATCATCATTTGCTTGCCACCCGGCGCCAGTAACGCCAAGCCCGGACGCAGGATGTCGCCATCCTCGGCTTCCTTGACGCTGATGCGGCAGAGCTTGTCGAGACGCTCGGCAAACGCTTTGGTGAATGCCGCCGGCATGTGCTGGATCAACACGATCGGTGCCGGGAAATTTGCCGGCAACTGAGTCAGCACGCGCTGCAAGGCAACCGGGCCACCCGTCGAGGTGCCGATGGCAACCAGTTTGTAGGCTTTGCGCTTCGGTGCCGGCGAGGACGAACTGGCCGTCGACGCGCGGCTTGGCGCAGGTGCATGCACAGGGGCAGGCGCCGGACGGGCCGGAGCATGAGTGCCGTGACTGCTGAAGCTTGATGCCGCCGGGGTTGGCGCAGGTGCAGGCGCAGCCACTGGAGCCGGCGCGCTGTAAGCACTGAAGCGACGGTTACTGCGCGAGATGCTATGGACCTTTTCGCACAGCAGTTGCTTGACCTTCTCCGGGTTACGCGAGATGTCTTCGAAATTCTTCGGCAGGAAATCCACCGCACCGGCGTCCAGCGCATCGAGGGTGACCCGCGCGCCTTCGTGCGTCAGCGAGGAGAACATCAACACCGGGGTCGGGCAGCGCTGCATGATGTGCCGCACTGCCGTGATGCCGTCCATCATCGGCATCTCGTAGTCCATGGTGATCACGTCCGGCTTGAGAGCCAGGGCCTGATCGATCGCCTCTTTACCGTTGGTGGCCGTGCCGACCACCTGGATGCTCGGATCCGCTGAAAGAATTTCCGAGACGCGGCGGCGGAAAAAACCCGAATCGTCCACCACCAGGACTTTGACTGCCATAAACACTCCATTAGGTGCAGCGGAACGTTGTCGCCCCGCTGCCCCGGATTCAAATACGCCGTGCGGCGTAACGCTTGAGCATGCTTGGAACATCGAGAATCAGTGCAATGCGGCCGTCACCGGTGATGGTGGCGCCGGACATGCCCGGAGTTCCCTGGAGCATTTTGCCCAATGGCTTGATGACCACTTCTTCCTGGCCGACCAGTTGATCGACGACGAAGCCGATCCGCTGAGTGCCCACCGAAAGGATCACCACGTGGCCTTCACGCTGCTCTTCGTGAGCGGCGGAGCTGACCAGCCAGCGCTTGAGGTAGAACAATGGCAGCGCCTTGTCCCGCACGATCACCACTTCCTGGCCGTCCACAACGTTGGTGGTCGACAGGTCGAGGTGGAAGATTTCGTTGACGTTGACCAACGGGAACGCAAACGCCTGGTTGCCGAGCATGACCATCAGGGTTGGCATGATCGCGAGGGTCAGCGGCACCTTGATGACGATTTTCGAGCCCTGGCCCTTGGTCGAGTAGATGTTGATCGAACCGTTGAGCTGGGAAATCTTGGTCTTCACCACGTCCATGCCGACACCACGGCCGGAGACGTCGGAGATCTCGGTCTTGGTCGAGAAACCCGGGGCGAAAATCAGGTTGTAGCACTCGGTGTCGCTCAGGCGATCGGCCGCGTCCTTGTCCATCACACCGCGTTTTACCGCGATCGAACGCAGGACGTTCGGGTCCATGCCTTTGCCGTCATCGGAAATCGACAGCAGGATGTGGTCGCCTTCCTGTTCGGCTGCCAGCACCACACGACCGCCACGGGCCTTGCCCGACGCTTCGCGTTCTTCCGGCGACTCGATGCCGTGGTCGACGGCGTTGCGCACCAAGTGGACCAGCGGGTCGGCCAGCGCCTCGACAAGGTTTTTGTCGAGGTCGGTTTCTTCACCCACCAGTTCCAGGTTGATCTCTTTCTTGAGCTGACGCGCCAGGTCACGAACCAGACGCGGGAAGCGCCCGAAGACCTTCTTGATCGGCTGCATCCGGGTCTTCATCACCGCGGTCTGCAAGTCAGCCGTGACCACGTCGAGGTTCGACACGGCCTTTTGCATGGCTTCATCGCCGCTGTTCAGACCCAGGCGCACCAGACGGTTACGCACCAGCACCAGCTCGCCGACCATGTTCATGATTTCGTCGAGACGTGCGGTGTCGACGCGCACGGTGGTCTCGGCTTCGCTCGCCGGTTTTTCCGGTGGCGGTGTCGCTGGTGCACGCGCCGGAGCCGGTGCAGCCGCCGCGGCCGGTTTAGGCGCTTCGGCTTTAGGCTCAGGCTTGGCAGCAGGCTTGGGCGCTGCTACGGCGGCCGGCGCTTTCGCAACAGGCGTGGCTACGCTTGAGGCGCTGCCAGCAGCGGCGGCGCCGACTTCGCTGAACTTGCCTTTGCCGTGCAATTCGTCGAGCAGCGATTCGAACTCGTGATCGCTGATCAGATCGCTGCCCGCCGCTGCGGCCGCTGGAGCAGCAGGCGCAGGAGCCGAAGCAATCGCCGACTCCAGCGCATCGACAGCAAAGTTGCCCTTGCCGTGCAACTGATCGAGCAGTGCTTCGAATTCGTCGTCGGTGATGTCGGAGCTGTCGCCTTTGGCCGGTGCCGCAGGGGCTGCCGCCGCGGGTGCAACCGCGTCCACGGCGAACTGGCCCTTGCCGTGCAACTGATCGAGCAACGACTCGAACTCGGCATCGGTGATTTCATCGCTGGCCGCGCCATCGGCAGCCGGCGCAGGTGCAGGTGCAGCTGCTGCCGGGGCTTCAGCTTCGGCCTTGACGGCGTTCAGCGAGTCCAGCAGTTGTTCGAATTCGTTATCGGTGATGTCGCCCGATTCGCCTTCGCCGACCAGATCTTCGATCATCTCGGCCACTGGCGAAGCCGGGGCTTCGTCCGCCGATTGCGGTTCGGCCAGACGTGCCAGCGCAGCCAGCAGTTCCGGCGTCGCCGCGGTGATCGGCGCACGCTCACGAACCTCAGTGAACATGCTGTTCACCGCGTCCAGTGCTTCGAGGACAACGTCCATCAGTTCTGCATCAACGCGACGTTCACCCTTGCGCAGGATGTCGAACACGTTTTCGGCGATGTGACAGCACTCCACCAGCTCATTGAGCTGAAGGAAGCCGGCGCCCCCTTTTACAGTGTGGAAACCGCGAAAAATTGCGTTGAGCAGATCTGCGTCATCCGGACGGCTTTCCAGCTCGACCAGTTGTTCGGACAGTTGCTCAAGAATCTCGCCGGCCTCAACCAGGAAATCCTGAAGGATCTCTTCATCGGCGCCGAAGCTCATTAATGGGGTGCTCCTACAGGTCTAAAAACCCAAAAAACCTAAAATTCCAAAACTCTAGAACCCGAGGCTGGATAACAAATCGTCCACATCGTCCTGACCGGACACAACGTCTTCTCGTTTATCGGCATGAATCTGCGGACCTTCACCCTGCGAGAGATGTTTTTGTGGATCTTTTTCTGCAAGCATCGCGGCGCGGTCATGTTCGATGCCCGCAAAGCGGTCGACCTGACTGGCCATGAGCACGAGTTTGAGCAAATTGCTTTCGACTTCGGTGACCAGTTGGGTCACACGCTTGATCACCTGGCCGGTCAGGTCCTGGTAATCCTGGGCCAGCAGGATGTCGTTGAGATTGCTCGACACCGCACGGTTGTCCGTGCTGCTGCGCGACAGAAAACCGTCGACCCGGCGCGCCAGCTCGCGGAACTCTTCAGCCCCGACTTCGCGACGCATGAAGCGACCCCAATCGGTGCTCAAGGCCTGGGCTTCATCGGCCAGGCTGTTGACCACCGGCGTGGCACTTTCCACCAGATCCATGGTGCGGTTGGCCGCGGCCTCTGTCAGCTTGACCACATAGCCCAGGCGTTCGGTGGCGTCGGTGATTTGCGACACTTCCTCGGCCTGCGGCATGTTCGGATCGATCTGGAAGTTGACGATCGCACTGTGCAGTTCACGTGTGAGCTTGCCGACTTCCTGATACAGGCCACGGTCACGGGTCTGATTGAGCTCATGGATCAGTTGCACAGCGTCGCCGAACCTGCCTTTTTCAAGGCTCTCGACCAGTTCGACCGCGTGTTTTTTCAGGGTCGACTCGAAATCGCCCTGTGAAGATTCGTTATGCTCCATAGCTCCCCCGCGCGTTCATCAGCCGATGCGTTCGAAAATCTTCTCGATTTTGTCTTTCAACGCCTGAGCCGTGAAAGGTTTGACTACGTAGCCGTTTACACCGGCCTGAGCGGCTTCAATGATCTGCTCGCGCTTGGCTTCAGCGGTCACCATGAGAACGGGCAGATGCTTGAGTTTTTCATCGGCACGCACGTGGCGCAGCAGGTCGATACCGGTCATGCCCGGCATGTTCCAGTCTGTTACCAGAAAGTCGATGCTTCCGCTGTTGAGCACCGGAATGGCGGTAGTGCCATCGTCGGCCTCGACGGTATTGGTGAACCCAAGATCGCGCAGCAGGTTCTTGATGATCCGCCGCATCGTTGAGAAGTCATCAACGATGAGGATTTTCATGTCTTTGTTCAATTCGACCTCCAAGCAGTCTTAAACGCGCCCAGCACCTGGACGCGCCACTTCAATCAATCGGCGCAGCACTCGAAGACTGTCTGGAGCACAACAGAGCAAGACCGGTGCCGTTCATCACCGCACCAGCCTCGTTCGCAGTGTCCCCACACTGCCTTCAGCGCGCTCGCCACTCCCCCAAACGCCCCCGCAAGCGGGCCGCGCACTGGCTGTGTAACTGGCTGACCCGCGATTCACTGACGCCAAGGACTTCACCGATCTCCTTGAGGTTCAGCTCTTCGTCGTAGTACAGCGCCAACACCAGTCGCTCACGCTCCGGCAAATTGGCAATCGCGTCCGCCAGCGCCGCCTGGAAGCGTTCATCTTCCAGATCGCGTGACGGCTCAAGATGAGCACTCGCGCCATCCTCGTGCAGCCCTTCGTGTTCGCCGTCCTGCAGCAGGTCGTCGAAACTGAACAGGCGGCTGCCCAAGGTGTCATTCAAAATCCCGTAGTAATCGTCGAGACTCAATTGGAGTTCGGCTGCAACCTCGTGATCTTTAGCGTCACGGCCGGTTTTAGCTTCAATTGAGCGAATTGCGTCGCTGACCATACGGGTATTGCGGTGAACCGAGCGTGGCGCCCAGTCCCCTTTGCGCACTTCGTCGAGCATTGCGCCGCGGATTCGTATGCCCGCGTACGTTTCGAAACTGGCGCCTTTGCTGGCGTCATATTTGGTCGAGACTTCAAGCAGGCCGATCATCCCGGCCTGGATCAGGTCTTCGACCTGCACACTTGCCGGCAACCGTGCCAGCAAGTGATAGGCAATGCGCTTTACCAGTGGCGCGTAACGCTCGATCAACTCGTACTGCGCATCACGTGCCGACTTCTTGTAGTAATTCATACCGCTGGCGGTCATAGCACTGGCCCTGCCGTTTGCTGCACGAGGCGCTCGACGAAAAATTCAAGGTGGCCACGCGGGTTGGCGGGCAGCGGCCAGGTATCGACCTTCTGCGCGATCGCCTTGAACGCCAGCGCGCACTTGGAACGCGGGAAGGCTTCATAGACGGCACGCTGTTTCTGCACGGCCTTACGCACGCTTTCGTCGTAAGGCACGGCGCCGACGTATTGTAGAGCGACGTCCAGGAAGCGATCCGTGACCTTGGTCAACTTGGCGAACAGGTTGCGGCCTTCTTGCGGGCTCTGCGCCATGTTGGCCAATACGCGGAAGCGGTTCATGCCGTAATCGCGGTTGAGCAGTTTGATCAGCGCGTAGGCGTCGGTGATCGAGGTCGGCTCGTCGCACACCACCAGCAACACTTCCTGGGCTGCGCGAACAAAACTGACTACCGAGTCACCAATACCCGCAGCGGTGTCGATCACCAGTACGTCGAGATTGTCGCCGATGTCGCTGAACGCCTGAATCAGGCCAGCGTGTTGTGCCGGGCTCAGGTGGACCATGCTCTGGGTGCCGGACGCGGCCGGCACGATGCGAATCCCGCCGGGGCCTTGCAACAGAACGTCGCGCAGCTCACAGCGGCCTTCGATAACGTCAGCCAGCGTGCGTTTGGGCGTGAGCCCCAGCAGAACGTCGACGTTCGCCAGACCCAGGTCGGCGTCCAGCAACATGACCCGACGGCCAAGCTCTGCCAGCGCCAGGGACAAGTTCACTGACACGTTAGTCTTGCCGACGCCACCTTTGCCGCCGGTCACCGCGATCACCTGTACGGGATGCATGCTGCCCATGTTATTTCTTTACCTTGTCTTGCATAGACGGAGGCCACATTACTGGCTGCGCGTTCACAACCGGAACAATGCATGGCAGACCATCGATGTAGGTACAAAAACTGTTCATGAATACCTCAGCCTACCTGCTTGGTGGGGCTGTGATAGATATCAGCGAACATGTCGGCCATGGCTTCTTCGCTGGGTTCTTCCTGCATTTGCACGCTGACGGCGCGGCTGACCAGTTGATGACGGCGCGGCAGATGCAAATCATCCGGAATCCGTGGGCCATCGGTCAGGTACGCGACCGGCAATTCATGACTGATCGCCAGGCTCAACACTTCGCCAAGGCTGGCCGTTTCATCCAGTTTAGTCAGGATGCACCCGGCAAGCCCGCAACGCTTGTAACTGTGATAAGCGGCGGTTAGAACCTGTTTCTGGCTGGTGGTTGCCAAGACCAGATAATTTTTTGAACGAATGCCTCGACCGGCCAGACTTTCGAGCTGCATGCGCAGGGCCGGATCGCTGGCTTGCAGGCCGGCAGTATCGATCAGCACCACGCGTTTGCGCAGCAGTGGATCCAGTGCTTGCACCAGCGATTGGCCCGGATCGACGTGAGTCACCGGCACATTGAGAATGCGCCCCAGGGTCTTCAGTTGTTCCTGCGCACCGATGCGGAAACTGTCCATGCTCACCAGCGCGACATTCTGCGCGCCGTACTTGAGCACGTAACGCGCGGCGAGCTTGGCCAACGTGGTGGTCTTGCCCATGCCGGCAGGCCCGACCATGGCGATCACCCCGCCCTCTTCCAGCGGCTCGACTTCCGGCACGGCAATCATCCGCGCCAGGTGCGCGAGCAACATGCGCCAGGCCTGACGCGGCTCTTCGATATCGGTGATCATCGCCAGCAGATCGCGCGACAACGGCCCGGACAGACCGATGCGTTGCAGACGACGATACAGGTTGGCTTGCGCCGGACGGCTGCCCTGCAGCTGATTCCAGGCCAGGGTGCCGAGCTGAACTTCCATCAGCTCGCGCAGGCTGTTCAATTCAAAACGCATCGAATCCAGTGCGCGTGGATCGACGCCGCCGGAGGACTGCGCAGGCGCCGGGGCCGGACGCGCCGGGGCGGCGTACGTCGGTTCGCTCAGCGGCTCAGCGGCGGTCAGCGGCAGGCCAGCGGTCAACGGCAGGCCGGCGAAAATCTGCCGATTGCTGTTGCCGTCGGCTTCGCCACGCAGGCTCAACTCGGCCTGGGCGGTGACGATGCGCGACTGGGTCTTGCGCAGCTCGTCTTCGAGTTCCATGTTCGGAACCCGTGGTGCCAGCGCCGACAATTTGTAATCCAGTGCCGCCGTCAGCTCGACACCGCCGGCAATGCGACGATTGCCAATGATGGCGGCATCAGCGCCCAGCTCATCACGAACCAGCTTCATGGCCTGACGCATATCGGCGGCAAAGAAACGCTTAACTTGCATAAACCACTACCTCAGCCGTTGGGCCCTACTGTCGCAACGATGGTCACTTGCTTGTTGTCCGGTATTTCCTGGTAGGCCAGCACGTGCAGTCCAGGGACTGCCAGGCGGCCAAAGCGCGAGAGCATCGCGCGCACCGGGCCTGCTACCAACAGGATCACCGGCTGACCTTGCATTTCCTGACGCTGCGCCGCTTCGATGAGCGAACGCTGCAGCTTCTCGGCCATGCTTGGCTCCAGCAGAACGCCCTCTTCCGAGCCTTGTCCTGCCTTCTGCAGACTATTGAGCAATATTTGTTCCAACCTTGGTTCCAAGGTGATCACAGGCAGCTCGGACTCAGTGCCTACAATGCTTTGGACGATGGCGCGCGATACGCCGACCCGCACAGCAGCGACCAACGCGGCGGTATCTTGACTCTTGGCGGCGTTGTTGGCGATGGCTTCGGCGATGCTGCGAATGTCGCGCACCGGCACGTGCTCGGCCAGCAGCGCTTGCAGCACTTTGAGCAGTTGCGACAGCGAGACCACACCCGGCACCAGCTCTTCAGCCAGTTTTGGTGAGCTTTTGGCCAGCAATTGCATGAGTTGCTGCACTTCTTCGTGGCCGATCAGCTCACTGGAGTGCTTATACAGAATCTGGTTCAAGTGGGTCGCAACCACGGTGCTGGCATCGACCACGGTGTAACCGAGCGATTGCGCCTGCGCACGCTGGCTGATTTCGATCCACACCGCTTCCAGGCCGAAAGCCGGATCTTTGGCGTTGATCCCGTTGAGCGTGCCGTAGACCTGGCCGGGGTTGATCGCCAGTTCGCGATCCGGGTAAATCTCGGCTTCGGCGAGGATCACCCCCATCAGGGTCAGGCGATAGGCGCTCGGTGCCAGGTCGAGGTTGTCGCGGATGTGTACGGTCGGCATCAGGAAGCCCAGATCCTGCGAGAGCTTTTTGCGCACGCCCTTGATCCGCGCGAGCAGTTGCCCACCCTGATTGCGGTCCACCAGCGGGATCAGGCGATAACCGACTTCCAGGCCGATCATGTCGATCGGGGTCACGTCATCCCAGCCCAGTTCCTTGGTTTCCATGGCGCGGGCCGGCGACGGCAGCAGCTCTTGTTGACGCTTGACCTCTTGCAGGGCCTGGACCTTGACGATGTTTTGCTTCTTCCAGAACAGATAGGCGCCACCGGCAGCCAGCGCAGCCATGCTCAGGAACGAGAAGTGCGGCATGCCCGGCACCAGGCCCATGACCGCCATCAGACCGGCCGCCACCGCCAGTGCTTTCGGCGAGGCGAACATCTGGCGATTGATCTGTTTGCCCATGTCTTCCGAGCCGGAAGCACGGGTCACCATGATCGCGGCAGCTGTCGATAACAACAGTGATGGCAATTGCGCCACTAAACCGTCACCGATGGTCAGCAAGGCGTAAACCCGGCCAGCATCGCCGAAGCTCATGTTGTGCTGGAAGATACCGACGGCCATGCCGCCGATGAGGTTGATGAACAGAATCAGCAGGCCGGCAATGGCGTCACCACGGACGAACTTGCTGGCACCGTCCATCGAACCGTAGAACTCGGCCTCTTGGGCGACTTCCTGACGGCGCATCTTCGCTTGATTCTGGTCGATCAGACCGGCGTTGAGGTCGGCGTCGATCGCCATTTGTTTGCCGGGCATCGCATCGAGGGTGAAGCGCGCGCTCACCTCGGAAATCCGCCCGGCACCCTTGGTCACCACGACGAAGTTGATGATCATCAGGATCGCAAACACCACGATACCGACCACGTAGTTACCGCCGATCACCACCTCACCGAAGGCCTGAATCACCTTACCGGCAGCGGCGTGGCCGTCCTGACCGTGGAGCATGACCACCCGCGTGGAGGCCACGTTCAACGCCAGCCGCAACAGGGTCGCGACCAGCAGAATGGTCGGGAACACCGCGAAATCCAGGGGCCGCAGCGCGTAGACGCAGACCAGCAGGACGACGATCGACAGGGCGATGTTGAAGGTAAAGAACACGTCCAGCAGGAACGGCGGCACCGGCAACATCATCATCGCCAGCATCACCAGCAACAGCAACGGCACGCCCAGATTGCCCCGACTTAAATCGGCAACGTTTGTGCGTGCTGTGTTGAATAACTGAGAGCGATCCACCGGTTTTCCCCGTTCCTTTAAAGCAAACTTTTGACGCCCAACGCAGGCGCACGGCGGCTATTGCAAGAAGCCTTCCAACTTTTGCGATTGATTGAAACAGAGAGGGAGGTGAACGCGAACAATGTAGGAGTGAGCCTGCTCGCGATGAGGATTTTCCAGTCAATACATTCAAACCAGACAGACCGCTATCGCGAGCAGGCTCACTCCTACAGGGGATCGCATTCCAAATCAGGAAGCGAGCCTGCTCGGGAAGGGCCAGTGAAGTCAGCAAAAGTCGACTTTTAAATTCAGGTGTTTAAAAGACACCTCATGACACGTCTCGCAGGCTACACATCCTTGCGCCTTTGCCTACAGCTACGCCAGAATCCGCCGGCTTGTGCGCCTTGGAGGCGGGTTCTATTGTGGGTCGGTCGCTGATCATTCAGTGATCGGGTTTAGCAGCCCGGGTTTTTCTCTAGACGCACAAAGCCTGTTGCCGTAATGGCGGCTTTGCGTGGGGCACTTCGGTGCGCCGGGTTCTAGAGTCCTGGTCTGCTAACCCGCGTACAGCTGCCACCTCCTTCGTTAGCAGCGAACGGTGGCAGCTTCACTACTCTAGAGGCTTCACCGATGATAAAACCAACACCAAACCCACCCGAATCCGACCCCACCTCCCCCTACGAATCCCTCGACTCAAAAAAACTCCACGAAGCGGCCGACCGCGCCCTCGATCACTACCTCTGCCCCGGCAGCACCCGACCGCCACGCAAACCCAGCACGATGTACGCCGTCGTTTCGGACATCAAAACCTAGGAGCTGCTGGCCAACGCCTGCGAAACCCTCGCCTCAGCCAGAACCATCGCCAACGACTTCGCCAACCTCATACCTGCATCACAACGCAGGACGCTACTGGGCATTGCGCAACTGATCATGCTCGGGGAGCTGGCGGTGAATCGGGCGCTGGACAATCTCGAACTGCCGAATTAGGTCGAGCACAGATCGCTCCCCCGCTCAGCGTGGGAACGATCAAAAGATCGCAGCCTTCGGCAGCTCCCACCGGTGGAATTCGATCCATGTAGGAGCTGCCGAAGGCTGCGATCTTTTGATGTTGATGCGAATCAGGAGTCGCGACGCAGGTCCGGCGGAATCGGCAGGTCGTCCTTAAGCGGGTCCGGACGCTTGCCCTTGCCGGCGCGGTACTGGCGGATCTGGTAGACGTAGGCCAACACCTGGGCAACCGCCAGATACAGGCCACCCGGAATTTCTTCATCCAGCTCGGTGGAGTAGTAGATCGACCGCGCCAAGGCCGGCGACTCCAGGAGCATGACGTTGTTGGCCACGGCGATTTCGCGAATTTTCAGCGCAAGGAAGTCATTACCCTTGGCCAACAGCAGCGGCGCACCGCCCTTTTCGGCGTCGTATTTGAGCGCCACGGCGTAGTGCGTCGGGTTGGTGATGACCACGTCGGCGTCGGGCACCGCCGCCATCATTCGCCGCTGCGACATCTCGCGCTGCAGTTGACGAATGCGCTGTTTGACCTCCGGCTTGCCCTCTTGATCCTTGTGCTCATCGCGCACTTCCTGCTTGGTCATCTTGAGCTTTTTCATGCTCTCCCAAATCTGCACCGGCACGTCCACTGCAGCGATCAGGATCAACCCGCAGGCCATCCACAACGTACTCCAGCCGACCAGCAAGACGCTGTGAATGATCGCCTGATCCAGCGGCTCATGCGCGATGCGCAGCAAGTCGTCGACGTCCGAAGACAACACCACCAACGCCACCGCCAGCACGATGAAAAACTTCGCCAGCGCCTTGAGCAGCTCGACAATCGCCTTCATCGAAAACATGCGCTTGAGGCCGGCGCCGGGGTTCATCCGGCTGAACTTCGGCGCCATGGAACCGGCGGCAAACAACCAGCCACCCAACGCGATCGGGCCGAGCAACGCCGCCAGCAACAGGGTGATCATCACCGGCTGAATCGCCACCAACGCGATCTTTCCCGAGTTGAGCAAAAACGTCCCCATGGAGCGCTCGTCCATGATCACTTCGCGCGTCAGCGTGAAGTTCATGCGCATCAGTTCCATCAGGTCCTGCGCGAGCATGCCGCCAAAGATCAGCAGGCCGCCGGCGCCGGCGAGCATCACCGCGAGGGTGTTGAGTTCTTTGGAACGGGCGATCTCACCCTTCTCACGGGAGTCCTTTTTACGTTTCTCCGTGGGGTCTTCTGTTTTGTCCTGACCGCTTTCGCTCTCAGCCATGACTCAGCGCGCCCGTGCCAGTTCGCGTAAAAACTGCAAAGCCTCGGCGGCCAGCGGTTGATACTGATTGAGGATGTCCGCCAGACCGACCCAGACGATAAACAGGCCAAGCACCAGGGTCAGCGGGAAACCGATGGAGAAAATGTTCAGTTGCGGCGCGGCCCGGGTCATCACGCCGAAGGCAATGTTGACCACCAGCAGCGCGGTGATCGCCGGCAACACCAGCAACAGTGCGGCACCCAGCACCCAGCCAAGTTTGCCGGCCAGTTCCCAGTAGTGCGCGGTCATCAAACCGCTGCCGACCGGCAATGTGGTGAAGCTTTCAGTGAGGACTTCGAAAACCACCAGATGGCCGTTCATCGACAGGAACAGCAACGTCACCAGCATGGTAAAGAATTGCCCGATCACCGCCACGGACACGCCGTTGGTGGGGTCAACCATCGAGGCGAAACCCATGCCCATCTGGATTGCGACGATTTGCCCGGCCACCACAAAGGCCTGGAAGAACAACTGCAGGGAAAACCCGAGAATCGCGCCAATCAGAATCTGCTCGGCGATCAGCAGCAAGCCGCTGAGGTCGAGCGCATTGACCGGCGGCATCGGTGGCAGGTTCGGCGAAATCACCACGGTGATGGCCAGGGCGAAATACAGGCGAATGCGTTTCGGCACCAGCGTCGTGCCGAACACCGGCATAACCATTAGCACCGCACCGATGCGAAACAACGGCAACATGAACGTCGCCACCCAGGTACTGATCTGGGTGTCGGTCAACTGCAGCAGCGATTGCATGGCTTAGCCGATGACCATCGGGATGTTGTGGTAGAGCTGGATGATGTATTCCATGAAGGTCTGCACCAGCCATGGGCCGGCGACAATCAGGGTCACCAGCATCACCAGCAGACGCGGGAGGAAGCTCAGGGTCTGTTCGTTGATCTGCGTCGCGGCCTGAAACATCGCCACCAGTAGGCCGACCAGCAGGCTTGGAATCACCAGCACCGCGACCATCATGGTGGTCAGCCACAACGCTTCACGGAAGATGTCGACCGCAACTTCCGGGGTCATGGCGAGACACCGCCGAAGCTACTCGCCAGCGTGCCGATAATCAGCGCCCAGCCATCCACCAGCACGAACAGCATGATTTTGAACGGCAGCGAAATGATCAGCGGCGAGAGCATCATCATACCCATCGCCATCAGCACACTCGCCACCACGAGGTCGATGATCAGGAATGGAATGAAGATCATGAAGCCGATCTGGAACGCGGTTTTCAGCTCGGACGTGACGAACGCCGGGACCAGAATGGTCAGCGGCGCCTGATCCGGCGTGGCGATGTCCGTACGCTTGGACAGGCGCATGAACAGCTCCAGATCACTGCTGCGGGTTTGCGCGAGCATGAAATCCTTGATCGGCACCTGAGCCTTTTCCACCGCTTGCTGCGCGGTGAGTTTTTCCGCCAGGTACGGCTGCAACGCATCGTTGTTCACCCGATCGAACACCGGCGCCATGATGAACATGGTCAGGAACAACGCCATGCCGGTGAGGATCTGGTTCGACGGCGTCTGCTGCAGACCGAGGGCCTGACGCAGGATCGAGAAGACGATGATGATCCGGGTGAAACTGGTCATCAGCATGACGAACGCCGGGATGAAGCTCAGCGCAGTCATGATCAGCAGAATCTGCAGGCTGACCGAATATTCCTGCGCGCCGTCGGCGTTGGTGCCCAGCGTGATCGCCGGGATCGACAACGGATCGGCGGCGAACGCCAGCGGCGCGGCCAGCAACAGAGCCAGCGTCAAGACGATGCGTAGCGCACCCATTACTTCTTATCCTTCTGATCCTTGCCGAGCATCTTCAACAGATGCTGAGCAAACTCCGGGGTGGCTTTCTCGCTGGTCGCGGGGACCGGCACCGGTTCCTTGAGTACATGCAGCGCGGTGATGGTGCCAGGGCTCAAGCCGAGCAGAATCTGCTCGTTGCCGACCTGTACCAGCATCAAGCGGTCACGCGGGCCGAGCGCGCGCGAACCGATCAACTCGATGACCTGGCCCTTGCCCGCCGGACCTGCCTGCTGCACCCGGCGCAACAGCCAGGCGAGGAAGAAGATCAGGCCGAGCACCAGCAGCAGACCGAACACCAATTGCGTCAATTGCCCGGCCACACCGCTGCTGACCACGGGCGCAGCAACGGTGGCTGCGGCACCCGCAGCGTTGTTGACGACTGGCTCAGCGGCCAGCGCGCTCAACGGCAAGGCCAGCAGTGCCCACAGAAACCGTTTCACTCAGCGCAGCTTCTTGATGCGTTCGCTTGGGCTGATCACGTCAGTCAGGCGGATGCCGAACTTTTCGTTGACCACCACCACTTCGCCATGCGCGATCAGTGTGCCGTTGACCAGCACGTCCAGCGGTTCACCGGCCAGACGGTCCAGTTCGATCACCGAGCCCTGGTTGAGTTGCAGCAGGTTGCGGATGTTGATGTCGGTGCTGCCGACTTCCATCGAGATCGACACCGGGATGTCGAGGATCACGTCCAGGTTCGGACCGTCCAGGGTGACCGGATCGTTGTTCTTCGGCACGCTGCCGAACTCTTCCATCGGCAGACGCGAGCCGCTCGAGGCGTCAGCCGCCAGCAGTGCGTCGATGTCAGCTTGACCATCACCGGTTTCTTCCAGGGCTGCAGCCCATTCATCGGCCAGTGCCTGATCGTCCTGGGCGTTCATATCGTCGTTCATCATGTGTCCTCGGCGGGCAACAATTCAGTTAATGCAAAAGAGGGTGTGGCGCCGCTTCAGCGACGCTCGATCGGCTCGATCACTTGCAACGCGAGGTTGCCTTTGTGCGAGCCCATCTTGACCTTGAAGGCCGGCACGCCGTTGGCGCGCATGATCATGTCTTCCGGCATCTCGACCGGGATCACGTCCCCCGGCTGCATGTGCAGGATGTCGCGCAGTTTCAACTGGCGGCGTGCCACGGTGGCACCGATCGGCACGTCGACATCGAGCACGTCCTGGCGCAGGGCATTGACCCAACGCTCGTCCTGATCGTCGAGGTCCGACTGGAAACCGGCGTCGAGCATTTCGCGCACCGGCTCGATCATCGAATACGGCATGGTCACGTGGAGATCGCCGCCACCGCCGTCGAGTTCGATGTGGAAAGTCGACACCACGATGGCCTCGCTCGGGCCGACGATGTTGGCCATCGCCGGGTTCACTTCCGAGTTGATGTACTCGAAATTGACTTCCATGATCGCCTGCCAGGCTTCTTTCAAATCGATGAAAGCCTGTTCCAGCACCATGCGCACCACACGCAGTTCGGTCGGGGTGAATTCACGCCCTTCGATCTTCGCGTGACGGCCGTCGCCGCCGAAGAAGTTGTCCACCAGCTTGAACACCAGTTTGGCGTCGAGGATGAACAGCGCAGTGCCGCGCAACGGTTTGATCTTGACCAGGTTGAGGCTGGTCGGCACGTACAGCGAGTGCACGTATTCGCCGAACTTCATCACCTGGACGCCACCGACGGCAACGTCCGCCGAGCGGCGCAGCATGTTGAACATGCTGATGCGGGTGTATCGGGCAAAACGCTCGTTGATCATTTCCAGAGTCGGCATGCGTCCGCGGACGATGCGATCCTGGCTGGTCAGGTCGTAGCTTTTGACACTGCCGGGTTCGGCAGCGTTATCGGTCTGTACCAGACCATCGTCGACGCCATGCAACAGCGCATCGATTTCATCCTGGGACAGCAGATCCTGCACGGCCATGTCGTGTTCCTACTGCAGTACGAAATTAGTGAAAAGCAACTGTTCGATCACCACTTTGCCCAGCTCTTTCTGCGCCACTTCCTGGACGCTGGCTGTGGCCTTCTGGCGCAACATCTCTTGCCCGACCGGCGTCGCCAAGGTGGCGAAATCCTGACCGGAGAAGAGCATCACCAGGTTGTTGCGGATCACTGGCATGTGCACTTTGAGCGCTTCCAGATCAGCCTGATTACGGCCCAGCATGGTGATGCTCACCTGCATGTAGCGCTGACGGCCGTTCTGGTTGTAGTTGGCCACGAACGCCGGGGCCATGGGCTCAAAGATCGCGGGCTGCTTGCCGACCGGCGCAGCGTCTGCGGCCTCGGCAGGCTTGCTCTGGGCGCTGTGCATGAAGAACCAGGTCGCCCCCACGGAAGCACCAATGGCCAACAGCAACGCCAGCACGATCACAATGATCAGCTTGAGTTTGCCTTTGGTTGCGGGGTCTTTCACTGCTGCTGTATCGCTCTTCGCCATGCCAATAATCCGTCACTAATCGGGTTTTCACAGTCGCACGGCAAGGCAAGAGCAAGTGTTATGCCAGAAGTGTCAAAGGGATTGACGAGAGGTATCTGTCGACTGATGCAACACCATGTGGGAGCTGGCTTGCCAGCGATAGCGATTTGTCTGACACATTGATTTCGCATGTGCCGCCGCCATCGCTGGCAAGCCAGCTCCCACAAGGTACAGCGGTGTGTCAGGCGTAATAGTCAACCGCGCTGGTGCCGATGACGCTAGTGGTCTGGGCAACAGACTCAGCCACCGCTGCGGGCGCCAACTCTTCGTCCGCCGAATCCAGACGACCACCGGCGGCGCTGGTGCGGCCACTCTGGCCCTGCTGCGCCTGTTCCTGACCTTGCCCCTGCCAGCCACGCCCCTGATCAGCCACGTTGACGTCGACCTGGCCCATGCCCTGCTGGGTGAACATTTCACGCAGTCGATGCATCTGCCCGTCGAGCGCTTCGCGCACGCTCGGGTGCGCACTCATGAACGTCACCTGGGTCTGCTGGTCCGGGACCATGTTCACGCGAATATCCAGACGCCCCAGCTCCGCCGGTTGCAACTGAATGTCCGCCGCCTTCAGATTGGCGCTCGACAGGTACATGACGCGGTTGACCACTTCTTCGGTCCAGCCGCTCTGGTGCATGGCAATTGGCTGGTTCACCGGCACCGCGTTGGCGGTTTTGGGCGTGGCCGCTTGCGTCAGCGCCGCCAGACGGTTGGCGAAGTCATCGACACGGGTGTCGCTGGTGGCGGACTTGAGGTCTTTCAGACCGTCATCGATCAGCCCGCTGAAGGCTTTTTCGCCGCCCTGACTGGTGCTGTCCTTGTCGGCCTGCACGTCGAGCATGCTGGCCATGCCGGCAGCGAAGTTCTGTGCGGTGGTCAATTCGCCGTCAGCCTGAGCCTGCGCTGGCGAAGCTTTCGGTTGCGCCTGGCTGGCGGCGGAAATATGCCCGCCCTGCTCCATCGCCATGCGCACGGCCGGCAAGGCATCAAGCGGGTCGGCCTCAGGATCGAAATCGCTGTCGGCATTGGCCGCCGGGTCTTTGACCACCGCCGGCAATACCGCCACAGCCGGTGTTTCGACTTTCGGCGGTGTCGGCGTCTCAACCACTGGCGGTTGCGCGACAGGCGCAGTCACCAGCGGCTGCACGACTTCTGCCAACGCCGGGTCTAGCGCCGGGTCAACTGGCGCAGCATCGGCTACCGGCGTCTGCGGGGTGTCGGCGCTGTCGTCGTCGCTGGCAGCCTTGTCATCGGCGGCAACCGGTTTGTCGGCAGGCAACGCTTTGCCGCTATCGGCAACCGCCGGGTTCGCGGCGGCAGACTGATCTTTGCCGAGGTCTTTTTTGCCGCTGTTGTCAGCGACCTTGTCGCGCGCCGGTTTCAGCGAATTGTCAGTGCTCGCGGCAGGCTTGTTCGGCCCTTGATCGGCGAACACTTTTGCGAAGCTTGAGGCCTTGTCGCCGGGGTCTGCGGCCAATGCCGACGATTTGGCAGAGGCTGCTTGCGCCTTGGCCTGGGCGGCGGTCTGAAGAAGAATATTGGGGGTCGCAGGCATAACACGGTCTCCGCTGCACTGGGATCGTAGGTACAGTTGAGGGAGATATCTGCAAGTGCCGGGCCAGTTTTGCCCGACACCCGAGAAAAGCGCCGGGCGGCGTGTTCAATGCGCGAGTGCGTGCTGTCGCTCGTCTTCGTAGACAGGGCGCACATCAGCAAACTCATTGCTGATATCCGCCACCAGCATGGCAATTTCCGCGGGGCTTTTATCTTTGGCTTCTGACTCCAGCGTCTGACAGAGTTCCGCCAGGCGCACAGCGCCCATGTTGCTGGCGCTGCCCTTGAAACTATGGGCAACCTCCGACAAGACCTTGGCGTCTGCAGTCTTGCGCAGCTCAACCAAGCGACTTTCGGAATCGGTCAGAAAGGTATCCAGCAACTCCGGATACCCGTCCTCCATGACTTCGCGCAGTACGCTCAGCGCCTCGCGATCCACATGTTGGTCAGTCACTTGCTCACTCCTTGATCAAGAATTGCGCGGATTATGCCTGAACCTCCCAGAAAAACTCCACGCAAGCACTACGACCTTCGTCCGACCACCTGGCGTTATGCCCCAATTGCCGGATCAGGCTGACACCGCGCCCCGACAGACGGACGTCGTCCAATGGCCGCTCCATCACCCGCGCCACATCAAAGCCCTTGCCACTGTCTTCGACCCGGATCAGCAGGCATCCGCCGTTGTTCACAGGCCTCACCTGCAGATGCACGCGCACAAAACCCTCCTGCAAGGCATCGAGTCGCTGATTGCGCTGCTGATAATAAAGGGCAAAACCGGCAGCATCGCGCTTGAGACTGGAATCCAGACCCAGCACGCCATGCTCCAGCGCGTTGGAGTAGAGCTCGGCGAGCACGCTGTACAACGCGCCGCTCTGCCCGCGCAAACCATGCACCTCCAACAACAACTGCAACAGGTATGGCAATGGATTGAAACGCTTGAGTGTAGCCCCGCGAAACTCGAAGCTCACCGACCAGTCCAGCGGACAGGATTGACCGCTGTCGGAATACACCGGCGCCGACGGATTGACCTGCGCCAGCTCAAGCAAACTGACCTCGACCATGCTCACATCGTCGCGCGCCTCACCGCGAAAATCCCGTAGCGCCTGCTCGATGTCCTCGAACAACCGATCAGGCTCACGGTTGGCGGCGAACACTCGCTGCAGACGCTCGACACCGAACAACTGATCGTTGGCATCGCTGGTATCAATGACCCCGTCGGACAACACGAAAACCCGATCGCCAACCGCTATCGAATGCACTTCAGTGCGGTCGTCGAACGCCTGTGGACTGAGCACGCCCAACGGCAAATGGCGCGCCGCCAACGGTTCGCGCTCGCCCGTGGCGATCCGGTGCAAATAACCGTCAGGCATGCCGCCATTCCACACTTCCACCGAGCGTCGCTGAAAACTCAGGCACAGCAACGTCGCGCAACAGAACATGTCCACGGGCAGGATGCGTTTGAGCTTGGCGTTCATTTCGCGCAGGGTTTCGGCCAGGCCATAGCCCTTGGCGGTCATGCCATAGAAGACTTCGGCCAAGGGCATTGCGCCCACCGCTGCCGGCAGACCATGCCCGGTGAAGTCGCCGAGCATGACGTGCATGTCGCCCGCTGGCGTATAGGCTGCCAGCAACAGGTCGCCGTTGAACAGCGCGTAGGGCGATTGCAGGTATCGGATGTTTGGCGCACTCAGGCAGCCGGCATGCGCCACCTTGTCGAACACCGCTTTGGCGACGCGCTGTTCGTTGAGAAGGTAGTCGTGATGTTTGGCGATCAGGTCGCGTTGTTGCAGCACGGTGGCTTGCAGACGTCGCAAGCGATCCATCGCCTTGATTTTGGCGGCGAGGATCACCTGGTTGTAGGGCTTCGCCAGAAAATCGTCACCACCTGCCTCAAGGCAACGCGCTAGCGCTTCGCTTTCGGTCAACGAGGTCAGGAAGATAATCGGCACCAGGGTTTCCCCTGCCAGCGCCTTGATCTGCCGCGCCGCTTCGAAGCCGTCCATCACTGGCATCATCGCGTCCATCAACACCAGGTTGGGCTGCTGACGGCGGAATACCTCGACCGCTTCGGCACCGTTGGCCGCCGTCAGCACTTGATGACCTTGGCGGCGGACGATGGTCGACAGCAGCAAGCGGTCGGCGGCACTGTCTTCGGCGATCAGAATGGTCAGCGGCTCTTGCGCCTGCATGCTGGTCAACTGATGTCGAAGAGTTTGTCGAAATTGGAGATGGCGAGGATTTTGCGCACGTCGGAGTTGCTGTTGACGACCCGCACGTCGGACTCGTCGCCGCCGGCGTGATCACGCAACAGGAGCAGCATGCCCAAGGCCGAGCTGTCGAGGTAGGTGGCTTCTTTGAGGTCGACCACGATGGACTCGGGTTTCTGATCGAGACGCTCGTAGGACTCGCGAAACTCCTGGTGACGACCGAAATCAAATCGCCCCTTGACTGAGATAGTCAGTTTTTGACCATCTGGAGAAAGATCTGTAACGACTGACATTGACTGGCTTCCTTGTCATTGACGAACGTGTACAAGGTTTAGCACTTGGCAGGGGATGGGGCAAGGTTGGAAGCAAGATCAAAAGATCGCAGCCTTCGGCACCCCCTACACTGATCCCCTGCAGGAGCTGCCGAAGGCTGCGATCTTTTGATCTTCAGTACGGATTCTGCCGAGGCAGGCGCTGGGACAACTCGTCCAGCAGCTTCTGCTCACGCTTGTCCTCGGCCCGCTGCGCCTCGTCGCGGTAACGCTGCACCAGCTTGCGCAACCCTTCGACCCGGGCAAACGCCTGTTGCCAAGCATCACGCGCCTTTTCCAGATTGTTCTGGTGCCAGACCAGGCTCTGGCGCTGCTGATCAACGGCGGTATCGAGTTGCGCCAAAAAGCCCTGGAAGCCGAGCAACCATTGCCCGGTCACGCCGGTGCTGCCGCGCACGATCCATTGCTGCGAGTAATCCAGACGAAAGGCGTTGAGGTCGGCGAGTTTGCTTTCGGCCACTTTCACCTGGCCCTGGAAATACCCCAGGCGTTGCACGGCGGCTTTCTCGGCCTTCTCGGCCATGTCCACCACCGGCACCAGACGCGCGGCTCGACTCAGGGCCATGGCCGGTTAACCGCCGGGCGCCGGAGCGAAGATCGAGGCCAAGTGATTTTCACTGGCACCCATGTTGATGTTGTCGTTCAAGCCCTGACGCAAGTACAGCGACATCGACGGCTGCAAGCTGATCGCAGTGTCGGTTTCGCGGTCACCACCGGCCACATAAGCGCCGACGCTGATCAGGTCGCGACTCTGCTGATAACGCGACCAATATTGCTTGAACATCTGCGCATGGTTCATGTGCTTGATGCCGACCACCGACGGCATCACCCGGCTGATCGACGCCTCGATGTCGATGGCCGGGTAGTGCCCTTCTTCGGCCAGACGCCGCGACAGCACAATGTGGCCGTCGAGTACGCCGCGCGCCGAGTCGGCAATCGGGTCCTGCTGATCGTCGCCTTCGGACAGTACGGTGTAGAACGCGGTGATCGAACCACCGCCCTTCTCCGCGTTACCCGCGCGCTCCACCAGTTTCGGCAACTTGGCGAACACCGACGGCGGATAACCCTTGGTCGCCGGCGGCTCGCC
>NZ_AKJD01000018.1 GCF_000282515.1 Pseudomonas sp. GM80 | reverse complement strand
CGGCAGCTCCTACAGGGGGCAGGCCGGATTAATTAAGCAGGCGAATCGGCTCCCCCGCAGCCCAGGCCTGAATATCCTCGGTCATCTGCGAAAAGAACTGCTCATAGTTCTGCCGACTGACGTACCCCACGTGCGGCGTCGCCAATACGTTGTCGAGTGTGCGAAACGGGTGCAGGGCCGGTAGCGGCTCCTGCTCGAAGACATCCAGTGCCGCACCGGCGATCTGCTGTTTCTGCAACGCCTTGATCAGCGCCGCTTCATCGACGATCGGTCCACGGGCCGTGTTGACCAGCAGCGCCGTCGGCTTCATCCAGTTCAGAGCCTGGGCGTCGACCAGTCCGCGACTGCGCTCGCTGAGCACCAGATGCACCGAAAGCACATCAGCCTGTTCGAACAGTTGCTGCTTGCTGACATAACTGACGCCAGCCTGTTCGGCCCGCTCAGCCGTGAGGTTCTCGCTCCAGGCGATCACCCGCATGCCGAAGACCTGCCCGAACTGGGCGACTTTCTGGCCGATGCTGCCGAGGCCAAGAATGCCCAGCGTGCGGCCGTGCAGATCACCGCCAAGGCCTTGCTGCCATTGGCCGGCCCGCAGTGAATTGGCTTCGTTTACCAGATTGCGCGTTGCCGCCATGATCAGTGCCCAGGTCAGCTCCGGCGCGGCGTGCTTGTAGCTGTCAGTGCCGCAGACCTTGATGCCAAGTTTCGCCGCCGCCTGCATGTCCAGCGCCGCATTGCGCATGCCGCCGGTGACCAGCAGCTTGAGATTGGGCAGCCGCTCGAGCAGATCTTCATCAAAGCGTGTGCGCTCGCGCATCACGCAAATCACCTGATACTTGGCCAAACGCTTGGCCAGGGTCGCGTTGTCTGTCGGATAGTCATGCTCGAACGTCACCTCACCGAGGCTGTCGAGCACTGACCAGTCGACCACGTCGCGCGCCACGTCCTGCCAGTCATCGATCACTGCAATCTGCACCGCCATCAGCTTCACCTCATCAACGAACAGGATTGGTTGTGTTCAGCCAGCCGAGCAAGGCCTTGTGGAACTGCGCCGGCTCTTCCATTTGCGGCGCGTGACCCATGCCGGGAAATTCCACCAGCGTCGATTGCGGGATCAGCTTGGCCACGTGTTTGCCGAGCACGTCGTAGTGGCCGATTTTCGCTTTCACCTCAGGTGGCGCGAGGTCCTTGCCAATGGCCGTGGTGTCCGAGGTGCCGATCAGCAACAGGGTCGGCATCTTCAAGTCCTTGAACTCGTAGTACACCGGCTGGGTGAAAATCATGTCGTAGATCAGGGCCGAGTTCCACGCGACTTGAGTCTTGCCCGGGCCTTTGCTGAGCCCGGCGAGCATGTCGACCCAGCGGTCGAATTCAGGTTTCCAGCGGCCGTCGTAATAAGTGCTGCGTTCGTAGTCGCGAATGCCTTGAGCGCTGACTTTCAGTTCGCGCTCATACCATTGATCGACCGTGCGATAGGGCACGCCAAGGGCTTTCCAGTCTTCCAGGCCGATCGGGTTGACCAGTGCCAGTTGTTCGACCTGCTCCGGGAACAGCAGCGCGTAACGGGTGGCGAGCATGCCGCCGGTGGAATGGCCGAGCAGGGTGGCTTTCTGAATGCCCAACGCCTTGAGCAACTGCTGGGTGTTGGTCGCCAGTTGCTGGAAACTGTACTGATAGTTGTCCGGTTTGCTGGAAGTACAGAAACCGATCTGATCCGGCGCAATCACCCGGAAGCCGGCCTCGCTCAAGGCCTTGATCGAGCTGTCCCAAGTGGCCGCGCAAAAATTCTTGCCGTGCATCAGCACCACGGTGCGGCCGTTGGCCTTGCCGTGGGCAGCGACGTCCATGTAACCCATCTGCAGGGATTTGCCCTGAGATTGGAAGGCGAAGTGTTTAAGTGTGTAAGGGTATTCGAAGCCTTGCAGCTCCGGGCCGTAGGCCGGGCCCTCGGCAGGCGCTGCCTCGGTGGCGGCATGCGCGAACAGCGGCAGGGCAGCGCTGAGGAAGAGGCCGGGAAGCCAGCGGGAACGCGTGACGGTCATAAGGGCAAACTCCATGAAAATCGGCCGATGCTGGAACGGCTGGATTACGGTGACGTTAAACACAGGCAATGGGGGTAGCTGATGGTTCAACCGAGCCAGCCAAGGGTCAGCATGGCCAGCACGCCATAACGTGCACCTTTGGCGAGAGTGACAATCAGCAGGAAACGTCCGAGCGGCTCGCGCATGACCCCGGCGATCAGCGTCAGCGGGTCGCCAATGATCGGTAGCCAGCTGAGTAGCAACGACCAGTGGCCGTAACGTAGATAGTGCTTGCGCGCCTGCGCCATGTGCCTGGGGCTGACCGGAAACCAGCGCCGATCCTGGAACCGTTCGATGCCCCGGCCCAACCACCAATTGACCAGCGAACCGAGCACGTTGCCCAGGGTCGCCACCGCCAGCAAGCCCCACAACCAGTAACCATCACTGACAATCAAGCCGACCAGCAACGCCTCGGACTGCAACGGCAACAATGTTGCCGCGCCGAACGCGGCCAGGAACAGCCCGAAATACGCAGCGCCCATCAATGAGCCGGGTAGTCCGCCACCACCACATCAGCGCCATCCTTTTTAAGGCCGATGACCTGATAGGCATCGCTCATGCCGTCCATTTCCATGCCCGGCGAACCCATCGGCATGCCCGGGGCGGCAACGCCCAACAAGTCATCGCGCTTGCTCAGTGCCAGCACTTGCTCAGCCGGCACATGGCCTTCGACGAATTTGCCATTGATGATAGCGGTGTGGCACGACGCCAGACGCGGTGGCACGCCGTGTTGCTGTTTG
The DNA here is from genome assembly GCF_000282515.1 of Pseudomonas sp. GM80. Lineage (GTDB taxonomy): Bacteria > Pseudomonadota > Gammaproteobacteria > Pseudomonadales > Pseudomonadaceae > Aquipseudomonas. Next base: position 12,464 of record NZ_AKJD01000018.1, on the reverse strand, counting down.
AAGCTGGCCATGTCGCTTTCGACATGGTCTTCAACTTTGAAGCCGTTGGCTTCGAGATGACTGATCCACTTTTTGCAGCAGCCGCAATTGGCGTCGCGATGGACTTCGATCGGGATCAGGTCGGCGGCCTGGGCCAGGGAGGAGATGAACAGGGCGCTCAGGGCGACCAGACGCAGAGAGGTTCGCATGACGGGATCTCGACTCGGTTGGCGGTCAAAAAGGAGCGTATTTTGACCGGTTTTTCCTGCCCGGCATCAACGGAGTGTTTCCAGTTGCTACAAGACAGGCTGGCAGGATGATCGTAGATCAACCCTGACAAAACCCTGAGCGCAAGATGACAAATCGGTAAGGCTCCACCCTGTAGGCGCTGCCGCAGGCTGCGATCTGTTGATGTTGATCTTTTAAAATCCAGATCAACAGATCGCAGCCTGCGGCAGCTCCTACAGGGTTTGGGTTAGCGGACTTTGAAGCTTGGGTTAGCGGACTTTGAAGCGGCCCATGATCGCGCTGACGCGGCTGTTGGCTTCGAGCAACTGGCGAGTGTTGAGTTCGCTGGCCTGGCCGCTCTGCACCAATTCGTCGACCATGTGGCGGATCTGCACCATGCTGCGGTTGATCTCCTCGGTCACGGCGCTTTGCTGTTCGGCGGCGGTGGCGATCTGTGTGCTGAGGCTGTTGATGTGGCTGACCGAACCGGCCATTTCATCCAGGCCCGAATTGACTCGTGCCGTGGCGTCGGCCGCCGATTGGCAACTGGCCTGAGTGTTCTCCATGGCCGCGACCGAGGAACTCACGCCTTGGGTCAGGCGGGTCAGCATCTCGTTGATTTCCGAGGTACTGGCCTGGGTCCGGGCGGCGAGGGCGCGCACTTCATCAGCGACCACGGCAAAGCCGCGACCCTGCTCACCGGCGCGCGCGGCTTCAATCGCCGCGTTAAGCGCGAGCAAGTTGGTCTGGCCGGCAATCGCACCGATCACGCCGAGAATCTCGGTAATGCGCTGGGCGTCCTGTTGCATGTTTTCAACTTTGTGCGTCGCGCTGGCGACTTCGTCGATCAGCGCCACCACGCTGTTGGTTGCTTCGCCGACGACAACCCGCGAGCGGTCGGCGTTTTCGTTGGCGCGCTGAGTGAACGCTGCGGTTTCGGCGGCGTTTTGCGCAACGCTGTCTGCCGTCGAGCTCATCTCGGTGATGGCGGTAACGGTCTGATCGGTTTCCGAAGCATGACGCAGCAGAATCTGGCTGGTGTGTGCCGAGGTGCGTTGCAGGTTGTCGAGGCTCGACGCCATGGCGCCAGTGGCCTGGGTGACTTCGCCAATCATGTTTTGCAAGTAGGTGATGAAGGCGTTGATCGAATGGCCAATCGCGCCGAGTTCATCTTCGGCGCGAATGGTGATGCGTTTAGTCAGGTCGGCATCGCCGCTGGAGAGCAGGTCGATATTGGCCTTCAGCGCTTTCATGCGCTGGATCAACTGGCGGATTGCGTAGACTTGCAGCAGTACCAGCAGAATCACTAGCGGAATCTGCAACAGACTCAGAGTGCTGAGTACATCGTCACGCTGCGCGGTGAGCATCTTGGTCGGCAGGGCGGTGGCGAGGAACCAGGGCGTGCCTTCGATCGGGCGCATGAAGAAGGTGCTGTCCTGACCGTTATTGTCGAACTCGACGCGTTGTGCCTGCTCGCGATTTTGCAGGCCGGTTTTGATCTGGCTGGCGAAGGTCGAGCTGCCGGCCAGTTCATTGATGTTCTTCAGTACGATCGGGCCGCTGATGCGCGAGCTGTTGCTGATGATCTTGCCGTCGGCCTCGACGATGAGCATCTCGGCGTTGAGGTCTTTTTCCTTGCGGGCGACCAGGTCGTTGAAGAATCCGAGGGTCACGTCAATGGTCGACACGCCCCAGGCACTGCCATTTTTCTGGATCGCCATTGCGCAGTTGGTGCGCGGCTCGGCGCTGGCGTCGTCTTTATAGGCGGCGGCCCAGGCGCACTGACCGCGTGGCGTGGCCATGCCGCCCTTGTACCAGCTCTGGTCGTAATAGTTGGGCGCTGCGTCGCTGTTCCAGAAGGTGTTCACCGCCAGCTTGCCCGAGGCGTCGCGGTGCCAGAAGGTGCTGAATTTATTGCGCCCGGCTTCACGCTGGCCCGGCAATGGCCAGATCCCGCCACCAAAAACCTTCAGCTCACCGTACTGATCCACCAGCCCCGGCAATACCGTGTCGATCGCGGCACTGTCGAGCAGCGGGATGGTCTGGGTGATGCTGCGTTGTTGTGACTGAACCTTGTTCAATTCGCCCTGAATCTGTTCGGCGACTTCGGCGATGCGGTTGAGCACCACTTGCTCTTCGGTATGCCGCAACTTTGGCGCGACCAACTGGCTGATACCAGCGACGGTCAACACCGACAACACAAGGATGAACAGAACCAGAAACAGCGTATAGCGAGCCTGAATGGTGCGGAATGCGGGCATGGAAACCGGTCCTTTCGTTGCGATTTTTATTGTGAGGGGCAGGTCAGAAACAGTGCGGGTATCCCAAGCTATCGTCGGCGCGAGCGGAAGCTTTAGGTACTTTCGTCCAAGATGGCGGCCAATTGACAAAAGGTCAGTATCCGTCCTGTTACAAAGAACTAACCAGCTCGTACGTTAGAGCTGCAGATCTATTTATTTTATGTTTTCAGCTGCCCTGTAAAGCCTTGTTTACGGGGGGGCGGCTATTTGTATCGTGAATGTACAAGAATTGTAAAAAGACGCACAAAAAGGTTGGTGCCATCAGTTTGCCCGCCGATACTCGCGCTCACTTATGTCTGTCACCAAGGAGTTTTTTATGCCCGCCTTCCAAGGAGCTCGCTCATGACTATCGGTTACACCGGAGCCTGGCAGAGCAAGGCAGGTTTGCTGGTTCAGGACACAGGCACCCGTGGCAAACCGGTTTCGCAGAGTGCCAAGGTCAAACAGATGCTGGCCCTGGTCGGCAACGATCCGAATGCTCTGAACACCGTCGAGATGGACAAGCAGAAACTGCACAAGAACATCAAGGGGTTCGATCCGGAAAACGTCTCGGCGAAACAGCTGGGTAACTTGAGTACATTCCTGCGCTCCAAAGGCCTGATTTCTGACCTGACGGCAATGACGCTGCTCAATGCCGGTGACAAGTTCGACCGTTTCGGCGTGCAGAAAGACCCTGATGCAAAATTCAATGCGCTGGAATACTTTGCCACTCAACTGGACACGATCCAGACCAACAATATCAGGGGTGACAAATACGCCAATGGCTTGATCCCGGAGTACAAGAAAGCCATTTACGTACTGCAGAACCTCAAGAACTATGGCATGGGCAATGGCCAGACGGCGCCGACGGACCAGGGTATCCGCGCCAAAGCATAAGACCCGACAATGGCCCGTATGCCTGCGCTACGGGCCATTTTTGCGTTCCGTCATCCTGCGATATTGTGCTGGGCCTCTTCATGCAGGCGCTGCATGAGTGGGCATTGCAGTTGCAGTGTTCTTCGACTGAAGCCTCGATGAAACAGCGCCAGCCAACCACGATAGTCACCGTTGCCGGGGGCGAGCCCGGTGAATATGAAACCGATGGCGGCCAACCTGCTCAGGTCATGGGCAAATCGCCGGGACAGTCTGAGCCGGATCGACACCAGCCAATGTGCAGGCAAGTCGCGCAACTGTTTGAGCAAGCCATGGCCGAGTGTCTTCAGCACCATGTCATAACGATTGGCCTGTTGATCGATTTGAATCGCTGCGCCGCGCCAGTGAAAAGTGCGCTCTTGCGTGCCGAACACGCTGCTCAAATGTTGCATGAGATCCGCGCAGCTCGCGGGCCAGCGCTGCTGTGGCAGAGGGCAACGGTTGCCGTCAACGGGGCGGACCCCGATGACGATCGTTTCCGGCCCAGACTCGCCGAACGGTGAAGGCACATAGTCTGGCAATAGCCCGGTGCTTTGAAAGCCAAGGTTGATCGCCATGCGCTGCGTATAGGGATGGTGAGTCACCTGTTTGATCGATACATAGCGACACCCCAGTGCCTGAGCATGGTTCAATAATCGCTCGCCCAGGCGAGTCGCAATATTTTGGCCGCGGGTTTGCGGGTGAACGACGCTCAACGCCAGTTCGGCGCTGTGTGCCGTAATGTCGCGTAACAGCGTAGCGTGCCCGAGTATCTGTTCATCCACCTCCGCGACTAAAGAATGCCAGCGGTTGTCAGTATGATTCTGGCTGATCATGCGGGGCAGATAGACATGCGGTTGAACGTAGCGGTCACCGTACACTTGGCGAAACAGCTGGCTGACAGCTGCCGCATCGGATTGGCGATAGTTGCGCAGGATCGGTGGCTCCATCACGTGTACTCTATCGCACCAGGGCCATAGTCGCGCCGGTCGAGGAACCGCAGGCATTTGCCTGAGCGCGGGTGACGCTGCAGATCATCTGTCCGGCAGCACTGTACGTGCAGATCCAGACGCTGATCGGCCTGCAGTTGATCGATCAGCGGGTACTGTTTGATCAGGGCGAGTTGAAGGGTTTGCTCGTCGTTGGTGCAGGCACGGGAAAATTCACGCGGTACCCATTTCAGGGTCAATACATCCTTGTGAACCCTCTGTTCGATCACCAGTTGCCAGTCATCGCAACCGACCGAGTGCTGGACGATTTCGCCGATTTCGACAGGGCTCAGGGACAGCGTCCCGACCCGTACCTGCTGGCTGTTGGCGCTTCGCCCCTTGAGCGCAAATTTGCGCATCGCTGTGCCGGCGGGCTCCCGCCAACAGGCGCGATCGCCCACGGGATAACGAATCAACGGCATCAATCGGCGCGTGAGGTTGGTCAACACCAGCATGCCCGTGCGATCGCAGTCGTTAATGACTTCCCCCGATTGCTCGTCAATGATTTCCAGCACGGCGTGAGCGTCCGGCATGCGATGTTCGCCGTCTGCGCAGTCACGGTGGCTGGCGCCAATAAATCCGGCGTCGACGCTGGCGTAGCCGATGGAAGTGATCCGGGCGGCGGGGAATACCTGGCGGAGCATCTGGCGTTGCGAGGCGAACAGGCTTTCTCCGCCGTACAGTATCGTGTCGACGCCGTTGAGAGCTTGGCCCCGGCGGTTCAACAGGCTGGCGAAGGTCAGCAAATGCGCGGGTACGCCAGCGAGTACGTTGATTCGGTGGCGAACAATGGCTTGCGCCAGGACTTCGGCATCGACGTCACCGGTGAAAGGGAACTCGCTGATGTCCTCGGCGACGTTTGCCAAGGCGCCGTGGATGAACAGAAAGCTTGCATACAGGTCGCCGGCAAAGAACAGATTGGCAACCCGGTCACCGGGCTTGAATTGTGGCGTCAGACTCTTGCCGAAGTCGCTGACCAGTGTTCGCCATTCCTCGCGGGTATAGACCGACAGTTTGCCGGCGCTGGTTGATCCGCCGGTCTTGAAAATCAATGCCTGCTCGATCCGCCCGGTCAATACAGGCCATTGATCAAGGTTGTCGCTGTGACGCCAATATTCGGCCGGGTCGAGCACTGGCAGTTCGCTGAGCAACGTCATAGGCGCGGCCGCGCCCGAAAGGTGTTGGCAGTAAAAATCGGAATGCCGATGAGCGAAGGTGATCAACTCATTCAGAGGGTGGTCAGTGGTCACGGTTTTTTCTCTAATTATTGTCAAGGGTGATCTGCGTCGCGCGTCATCGCCGCGAATCAATCAGAAGGGGCGTTTTGCCGCTGTGTCTGTTTCGCGTGAACTGTTCGATCGCACAGACTTCAACGTCTATAACCAACAGCCCGCTTGCATTGGCGGTCGCCAACGTTGCGTAGTTCGACAGTCGCGCTCGAACATCAGTGGGCGAGTGTTCACAGCGCACACGCATGCGCTCGACACCCTCGGGTGTGTGGTCGAGCAGCAGTTGGAAAGGGCAATGCAGGTGCTCGGCCAATTCATTCAAACAGATGAAGTCGGTGCCGATGCGGATCAACTTGCCGTGGCGCTGCAACAGTTCGAATCGCGGGGAGGGCAGGCCACAGTTGCAGGAACCGGGTACCCAGCGACCGCTATCGCCCACGTCGTAACGTTCAACGCGCTGACCTTCCCGGGCTCTGGAGGTGAACAACAGTCGACCGATCTCATTGCCGATGACAGGGGTGTCCTCATCGAACGCGACGATTTCCAGTTGCTGAATATCGCTCATCAGATGAAACACGCCGTCCCCGCTCGCTTTGCAGGCGTGGCCCAGCGGGCCGGCGTCGACGCTGCCATAAATCGCCGAACGAATGCTGGAGACGCCGCAACTGTGCAGTAATTCGCGACTGTGTTCGCTGAGATGTTCACCGCCGAGAAATACCTTGCTGATAGCGCCGTAGGCGCGCAGTCGTTCGTGCTCGTTGAGAAACAGTCGATGCAGGGTACTCGGCATGCCCATCAGCACCGTCACCCGCTGATCAATGATCAGCTGCGCGATTTCACGGTAGTCTTCATCGGCGGTGGTACCCATTGGCAAATGCGTCGCGCCCATCAATTCCAGGACTTTGGCGAAGCTGAAAAAGCCGCCGTACAGCCCACCACTGAAGAACAGATTCATCACCCGATCGCAGGTCGGATCGAGTCCGGCGGCCAATAATCCGTCAGCAGTGGCGCGCATCTGGCGCTCAAAGTCGCGGTAGCTGTAGCCCGACAGTGTCGGGGTGCCGCTACTGCCTCCCGAGCGGAAAAACAGCCGGGCTGTCGGTTGTACCGCTTGGTTGATAAACGCCTCTTTGCTCATGATCGGTCGATTGCCGGGCGGCGCAGACGTGGTAGGGCCGTCGAGGGTGGCGTGAAAGGGCAGCGTGGTCGCGGACAAACTGACTGACACGCGTCGACACAATCGCTGTAGCGCGTAGACGCCGTCATGGGGTTCCCCGTCATAGCCGTCGTGGATGCCGTTGATCGGGGCAATGCGTGTGACGCCGGCACTGATCAGTGATTGCGCAAGCGCTGCGGTCTGCAGTTCATTGCAGATCAGCGCGCAGCTCTGCAAGACGTTGCGCCAGGTGTGCAAGGTCTGGGTGAGCAATGCGCGAGGCACGGGTTTGAGCAGTACGCTGCGAAACAGTGGCGAGGGCCTGAGTTGCCGGTCATGCGCCCAGATCACTCGCCAGCCCGGTGCATTCCAGACATGGCCGGTTTGTCCGGAAAAACTCTGTGCCAAGCGCACCATCTGGGTATCGGTGGTGATCTGCGAAGCTTCTTGCAGCGTCGGGACCAGCGCGGGCCACTGCCCGGTACGGCGTTCGAACGCCGCCGCCAGGCGTGCGCCGATGTCACGCAAAACATCCGCGTCATCACTGTCTATCAGTAGCCATTGCGGGCTGGAGCAGGCTTGCTGATCGAGGCGGCAAACTTCATCCGCCACCGCCTCCAGTGCCTGCGTGTTGGCGGCATCGGGCGTCATGTAGACGAAGCTGATGCGATGGCCCCAATCGATCCAGCGACATCCGGCCGGAATTTGCCGGCGGATAGCCTGCAGGGCCGATTCCCCACCCCAGGCAGCCACCCCGTTGGCGTGTTTGCACAGCCGGGCGATATGCTCGGTGCTGACCGGTATTACCGCGATGTAGTGCGCCAGTTGTCCACTTGGATCGCACTGCACCAGGGCCTGGAGTAACCGCGCGGTCAGCCCCTGATCACTGCTGCTGGGACGCAACCAATTGATATTGCCGGCCAGCAGGCTTTCAAGCACCGCACAGAATGCCAACAGCGGCGCGTTGGATGGCGTGATGTGCACCACCAGCCCAAGGGGGCTCCAGCGTTCAAAGCGGGGTTGGCAATAATCAAACCGCCGCAACGAATCAGGATGGTCGCCCAGTTCGCGTTCAAGCTTGGCGCGTAATGCATCGGGATGGCAGAAGTCGCTCAACGCCTGACATTGTTCAGCCTCCAGTTCCACCGCCAAAGAGGTGTTGTGCAGGTGTTCAGCGAACTGTGCGGCGGCGTCGATCACCGTTGCACTTGTCAGCGCTGTGCCCAGGTACTGCGGAAGCTGTGGGTATAGAAGGCCCAGCGCTTCGTCGAAATGGATGTCGGTGTGCAGATTCCCTGCAATCAAGTACATATCAATGCCCTCCGAGCAGTTCGGCTGCCGCCATGGCACAGCTTCTACCAGTGTCAGTGCCTGCACGACCGTGCAGCTCGAACCAGTCGCTGGTCAGCCCGCAACCGCAGTGCTGACCGGGATGTAATGTCGCCAGATCACTCATCACCACTGCATGCGCAGGGCTGGACGAGATGTAGGGCGAGACGAAGCCCAAGAGCCCTTTCTGGCCGTAAGGCAAAACGGAAAAATCTGCAGGATTGCGCACGTACGCTTTCGAATAGACCGGCACGTGAAAATGATGGCGGGCACATTCTATGTAAGGCACGGGGTGCTCCACCGCGCCGTAGCCATCGCGACAGGACGCCGTTTCAATGCCCAATTGCTGGTGAATGCGGGCATACAGTGTTGATTTGGGGATTTGTCGTGCCGCCTGGGTTTTCCAGCCTCCACCGAAAAACACCAGCGACCGTGCCGGCAACTGGACATCGGCCACCCCTGTGTCGCGCATTCGTTCGAGGGCGTGCCACAAAAAAGCCGGAAAACCGAAAATTCGCACCGGCAGGCCTTCTTCGGCGAAGGACTGCAACGCGGCAATCACACCGAACACGTCGAACTCATGCCCGTCTCCGGTGAGGCGCAGTCCGTAAACCAGGCGATTGATGGGGGCAAAACGACAGAGAAACTGGTCGGTATACGACGTCCCTAGGGTGATTCGGCCTTCAGGTTCGTAGCTCAGCAGCAGGTAATTGCAGGGGGTATCTGGGGTATTCCAGTGGTAATGATCGAAAATGCGTTCGACCATGAACTGCGCGGCGGTCATGCTCCGGTTGTCGTAGCGCAGACGGCTTTTCTCGCCGGTGGTTCCGGAAGAGGTGAGCTCGAGTGCATCCTTCCCGGTGCTGCTCGACAGCAGTCGTTGCTTGAAGAAGTTGGCAAAGATCGGAGGCAACAGCGACCAGTCCTTCATCTGCTCCAGGTCTTGTATGGCGAGACCGTTAGCGTTCAGCCAGCGTTCGTAGTCAGGGGTCTGTTGGCAATGAAACCGGCTGATTTCGGCCATGGCCTGGTCAAACAGACCGTCAGGTACTGAATCCGGGCAATAGGGGTGCGGTAACGCGCAAAGCGCATCACTGAAAGGGAAACAGGTCATCAATATTCCTTTATCGAGATTGAGTTCCGGGGGTGTCGGTACCCTTCAAGAACCCGTAGAGGAACGGCAGGCACAGCAGACCGCCAAAGGCTGCCCACAACGCGAAGTGCTCAAGGCGAGTGCCGCCGCCGTTAGCCGCAATGACAAGGCCGCCAGCGCCCATCACGGCAATCGAGAGCATGCCGATGGTGGCGCTGACCAGGCCTTTGCCGTCATCACTTGCAAACAGGGCCAAGCGAAAAAGTGCGGCGTTGCTGATGCCCAGCCCGACGCAATACAACGTCAGGCTGGCAACCACTGGTCCAGCGTCAGTGGTCAGCAATGCGCAGGCGATGAGCCCTGCAAGACCGATGCAGAATGGCCACAGGGCAAGACGAATCAAGCTGGACAGGGTGTGGTTGACGAGCAAGCGGGCCAATACCAGATTGCCGGCGATGACGCCCGAAAAGATCGGAATTTGCCACAGGCCATAGGCTCGCGGAGTCAGGCCCTGCAACTGAATCAGCAATAAAGGCGAGAGCCCGATCCAGGCAATCAATGGCAGGCTCATCAGGCCGAGTGCGAGGCTTGCGCAGAGGAATCGGCGATTGCTCAGCAGCGCCCCATAACGCTGGCACGTTTGCCGCCAGCACAGAGCGGCTGGCGCCAGTTGCTGGCCATCACGGCGCGCCACGCCCACTGTTTCCGGCATGCAGACGTACAGTCCGAGCCAGATACCGGCTGCCGCCAGGCCCAGGCTATAGAACAGCTCTCTCCAGGTCAGCCATTCCAGCAACAGGCTGCCGAATAACGGCCCCAGCAACGGTGACAGCAGCGCGACGTTACCGAGCAACGCCATCAGGCGCACGGCGTCGGCTTCGCAGAACACTTCTTGCAGGGCTGGATAGCTGACCGCCACGACGAAGCCCAGCCCCATGCCCTGGACCAGGCGCAGCAGGTTGAATGTTTCAATATGCCGCGTCGTGACGGCGGCGATGCAGGCGACACTGAACAGCGCGCATCCGCTCAAGAGCAAGCGTCGACGCCCCAGCCGATCGGACAGCGGGCCAATCAGCCATTGCAGGCAGACACCGCCGATCAGGTAGAGATTGAACGCGTTCGGAACGTGCCGTGGATCGGCTTCGAATTCATCTGTTATGGCCAGCATTGCCGGCATGATCATGTCACTGGCCAGATAGGTCAGCAGCTCGAATCCTGTAAGGGCCAGGCAGAAACCGATGAGTTTCGCGGGCCGGATATTGATTAGAGTTCTCTGCATGGGCGTCCTTGTTAGCAAGTCGAGAAAGCTTGCTGGAGACTAGGTGCAGAGGCTCAGAGAGCCTAACGGTTTGCTGCGACATTAGATTTCAAATGCTTGCAGCGTATTTAACCGGGTTGAACGGCGCCGTTGCGCAGAAACAGAAATGCCCGCGCAGAGGCGGGCATTGGGAGGAGGTGGATCGGCGGTGTATTCCTCGCCTCAGGCATTCAATGGCTGGGAGGCGGGGCGAACAATCCTGTTCTATCGATGTTGGTAATAGCCAGGGCCACCCTGGTAATAACGATGGTGATCGCCGTGCCAGCCGCCGTGGGGGAAGATGATGCAGCCACTCAGGGTCAGCAGGGCGAGAACGGGAATCAGCCAGGTGATTCGACGCAGCATTTCAAAAATCCTCATGGTTAAGCCGTCATGAAGCCAAAACTCTTCATCGGCTGTAACATGAGACCCCGTTTGTTGCAGCGCATCCCCGTGAAACGGTATGCGCATGGCATGCAAGCGGATACAAACCAGATACATTCAAACGTTTCAGGAACCCGCAATGACCCACAAGCAACGCTTGATTTATTCGATTGTGATCGCCGTGTCCGTGCTGCTGATCATGCTCGGCCTGTCCTGGCTGCAAAACGCGGGAATGATCACCGAGAAAATGTTCCAGTACATCGCCATCGGGGTTGCAGTGGTCGTGGTGATTATCAATGCCGTGCTGCGCCGCAAGGTCAAATCCTGACGGCAATCGCAGCAGGTTTTACTCAGTGAGAAGGGCCGCGGCCTGTGGATGCAGGCTGTAGCTCTTGTCCGCATTGAACGTAATGACGCCTTCGGCGCACAGGCGCTTGAGGACTTCGCGCACACTGAGAAACGACAGCGGGATGTCCAGGTCCAGCAACTGGCTGTGCACACCGCGAACGCCCAGACGACGGTCGGTTTGTGCCGCGACCAGCAAGGCGTCGATGACTTTCAGGCGAATCAGGCTGGTGCGCAGACCAAAACTTTTCAGCAGCAACCGGATACGTTCGTTGCCGTGACGTTCCACGCGTTGTCCGAAATCGCTCGCGTGCGGGCTCATGGAAGCTCCTTGTGGCGCCTGGCTACCTTCCGTTGGTAGTTGCGAGTTGTACATGCGATTACTCCTTTTCAGGGCCTGATCGGCAAAGGTTTTTTTGCTCTCTCTAAACAAGACGTATCAGCTCGGCAAATCATGAAAGAAAAAATGTAGAAAATTCGTCGCCATTTCGTCTTTTTCACGTTTTCACTGCTCGAGATTGCCCTTTATCGGGCTAAATTTTTTTCTCCGGTTTCGTTTCTTGGACAGGCTCATTGCGCGTGGACGCGTGGGTGTTTCCAGAGCGGATCCGCTGCCGTCCCATTCGCGTGGCAAGGTCAGATCCGCTCCTCGGTATTTCGATCAGGAGCGAGCGTGATTATTTCCAGGCAGTTAACACGGCTGACCCTTGCCAGTATGTTTTTCGGACTGAGTCTGTCGGCGCATGCCTTCAGTCCAGCCTCTGAGGCCCATGCCGATATCCGCCGCACCGGTTTTGGTGTTCCGCACATCCGTGCAGAAAATGAGCGTGGCCTGGGTTTTGGCATCGGCTATGCCTACGCACAGGACAACCTTTGCCTGCTGGCCAATGAAATCGTTACGGTCAATGGCCAGCGTTCACGTTATTTCGGCCCCGATCAATTCACCGTCGAAGAGCGCGAGAATCGCGTCAGTGATGTGTTCTTCACATGGCTCAATACCCCTGAGGCCGTCCAGACGTTCTGGCAGGCGCAAACCGCTCAGGTGCGTGATCTGGTCGAGGGTTATGCCGCCGGCTACAACCGTTATCTCGCCGAGCGTCGCCAGCAAGGCTTGCCGCAGCAGTGCCAGGGCGAATGGGTGCGCGATATCGCCCCAGAGGATCTGGTGAAGCTGACCCGGCGTCTGCTGGTGGAAGGTGGCGTTGGCCAGTTTGCCGAAGCCTTGGCGGGCGCCACGCCGCCGC
>NZ_AKJD01000017.1 GCF_000282515.1 Pseudomonas sp. GM80 | reverse complement strand
CCCGCCACTTGCAACGGCAGGTTCATGTCGAAGGCATTGCCGGTGGTGCGTGCTCGCAGCAAAACCCAGCTCTTGCCATCGGCGTCGGCGATCAACGCGCCGCTGCCGATGTCCAGTTGCACCGCGCCGTGTTTCGGCTGGCTGTTCTGGATACGCCCGGTGAGGCCCAGCCAATCGTCCTGACTCGGCACCAGGCTGAAGCCGTTGAACGGGTCGAACAACGCTTGTACGCGCTGCTGAATAAAGACGTCGGGGTGTTCGACCAGCAATTGCCGATCATCCGCCGAGAGCATCGCCAATCGCCCTTGCAGCAATTGCGTGCGCAGTGCGGGGAGATCCGCTTGCAGGTTCCACTGGACTTTTTCGAACAGGCCGCTGGCTTGCCATTGCTCGCCCAGCGTCTGCGCCATGGCCACTGCTTGCTGGCGATCGGCATGGCCGACCAGCACCAGCATTTCGCGGTTGAGCGGCTCCTGCATGCGCTGTTCGGCGCGCAGTTCAAGGGCGTCAGGATTGGTGCCGGGTACCAGCTCCATCAGGTTCGCCGACAGCGGCGCACCGTCGCGCCACTGCCAGCCGGCCAGCGCCACAACTGCCAGCAGCAGGATCAGAAACAGCCAGGGCAGCCTGCGTTCACTCGGCAAAGTCATGTTGCTCCGTGTCGCTCAATGGTTGGCCAGCGGTGCTGTCCTGCATGCGCAGCACGGTGCTGTCGCCCTGGGTTTCCAGCAGTTCGATGGTTTGCACCAGTGCGCCGCCGTCGATGTTGATCTGCTTGAACACTTGCTTGAGCAGCAGCGAGCGCGGGGTCAGCGTGAGTTTCCACTGTTGGGCGTCGCCGCTCAGGGCCAGTTCGAAGTCGCGTTGCAGGCCGCTGCTGTCGCCTTGCAGCACGGCAAGGAACAAGCGGTTCTGCTCCGCCCCGGCGCTCTTGTTCGGCAACATTTGCCAGCCGTTGTCGTCGCGGCGGGCGATGCCGTTGGCGCTGATGCGGTAATCCTGCTGCAGCGGAGTTTTCAGCAGCCAGAGCAGGCCGTGATTTTTTGCGAGGACGAAGCTGCCCTTGCTGATCAACGGTTGCGGCAGGGCGCGCAGGTGTTTTTCCTGGATGAACTGGCCGTGGATTACGTCCGGTTTCGCCAGTTGCTCGCTGAGTTGTTGCAGGTCAAAGGCGTTGGCCAGCGCTGACATCGTCAGCAGCGCCAATACGCTCAAACTTTTAACAAAAACATTCATTGCAGCATCCTTTCCACGGCATCGGTGAAAACTTTCGGCGAAGCCAGCTGCATTTCGCGGCTGCTCACGTCGACTGCGACCTGCACAGAGCTGGCACGGGTCAGGCGCTCACCCGTTTCCAGGTCGGTGATCAGGTAATTGATCTTCAGACGGTTTTCCCACTCGACCAGATTGGCGCGCACATTCAGCCGTTGACCGAACACCGCGCCGCGCACATAGCGCAGTTGCAGGTCGATGACCGGCCAGGCGAACCCGGACTCGACCATGTGCGTGTAGTTGTGGCCGATCTTGTCCAGCAGCGCACAGCGCGCGACTTCGAGGTATTTGACGTAATGGCCGTGCCAGACCACGTGCATGGTGTCGACGTCAAAAAACGGCACGAGGATTTCGGTGTCGGCGTGAAGTACTCCAGCGCTACGCATGCAGCCTCCAGTGTTGCGCGGCGATGCGTTGCAGGCACAGGCGCAGTTCGCCTTCCAGTGCGCGGTCTTCGATGACCGGCGGGAAGTCTTTTCCGAGTTCTTCGTGCATCGCTGCCAGCGATGGTGGCAGCGGACGGGCGTCTTCAGCCTGCGCACGCAGCCATACGCCCTGATTGGCGGCGAGCAGGGTCGCGGCGGCGACCTGTTCGGTCAGTTCCAGCACGCGGATCGCATCGCGGGCGGCGATGGTGCCCATGCTCACCTTGTCCTGGTTGTGGCACTCGGTGGAGCGCGAGAACACGCTGGCCGGCATGGTGTTTTTCAGCGCTTCGGCGGTCCAGGCGCTGGTGCCGATCTGCACGGCTTTGAAGCCGTGGTTGATCATTGCGCGATCCGCTGGCGCGCCGGACAAGTTACTCGGCAGACCGTGGTTGTAGCGCTCGTCGACCAGCAGCGCGAGCTGGCGATCCAACAGGTCGGCGACGTTGGCCACGAGGTTTTTCAGGCTGTCCATGGCGAACGCAATGTGCCCACCGTAGAAGTGCCCGCCGTGCAATACGCGCTCGGCTTCGGCGTCGATGATCGGGTTGTCGTTGGCGCTGTTCAGTTCGATTTCGATGAACGAACGTAGCCAGTTCAAACTGTCGGCCAACACACCGAGTACGTGCGGAGCGCAGCGCAGCGAGTAACGATCCTGCAGGCGATGCAGCGGCGCGGTCGGCGCGTCGATCGCCAGATCCTTGCGCAGCCACGCGGCGACCTGCATTTGCCCCGGATGCGGTTTGGCGGCGAACAGACGCTCGTCGAAGTGCTCCGGATTGCCTTGCAACGCGACGACATTGAGCGCGGTGATGCGCGTGGCCAGTTGCAGCAGGTAATCGGCGCGGGCGAACGCCAGACAAGCGAGGCCAGTCATCACGGCGGTGCCGTTCATCAGTGCCAGCGCTTCTTTCGGACGCAGCACCAGCGGCGTCCAACCGAGTTCGCGATGCACCTCGGCGGCCTGACGGCGTTCGCCGCGGAACATTACTTCACGCTCGCCCGAGAGGGTGGCGGCGACGTAGGACAGCGGCGTCAGATCGCCGCTGGCGCCGACCGAACCTTCTTCAGGAATCAGCGGCAGAATGTCGTATTCGAGGAATGCGTGCAGACGCTCGAGCAATTCCACGCGCACCCCGGACACGCCGTGGCACAACGACTGCAAACGCGCCGCCAACACCGCGCGGGTGGCTTGTGCGTCGAGCAGTTTGCCGAGGCCGCAACCGTGGAACGTGTAGAGATGACGCGGCAACGCTTCGACGTGATGCAGCGGCACGGCGACCACGCAGGAATCGCCGTAACCGGTGGTCACGCCGTAGATCACGCCTTCCTTGTCCAGCAGCGAATCGAGGAACCGCGCGCCTTTGGCGATGCGCTCGCGATAGTCGGCGTCACTCTGCAACTGCACGGGTGCCTGACGGTTGGCTAGGGCCAGCACGTCTTCGATGCGCAATGGGCGTTCGCCGAAGGTTACCGGCTCATGGGTTGGCGTCGTCATCGGTCTTCCAGAAAGGGTAAAAGTTGAACCATTGTTGCGGCGCTTCGAGGCAATAGTGACTCAGGCGCTGCGCATAGCGGGTGGCCCACTGATGAATGACCTGCTCGCGCTCGCTGCGCTTCCACACGATGGTGTCGGCAAAGGGTTCGAGGGTCAGGCGATAGTGGCCGTCCGGCTGTTTCAGGCACATCAACAGATTGACCGGGCATTTCAGCAGACCGGCCAGCAACCACGGACCTTGCGGGAATGGCGCCGGGTGGCCGAGAAAGTCCACGGTGACACTGCGCCCGCCGTGCAGCGGCACGCGATCGCCGGCAATCGCCAGCCACTCGCCGCGCTCCAGCCGTTCGTGCAGTTGCAGCATGATCACCGGGTCGAGCTCACTGACCTGAATCAGGCGCAGGTTGGTCGCTCCGGCTTCGCCGAGCAGGCGGTTGAATTGTTCAGCGTGCTTGGTGTGCACCAGCACATTCATCGTGACCTTTTCGCCGATCTCCGCCAGCGCGCGGCAGACTTCGAGGTTGCCCAGGTGCGCGCCGACCAGCAGTTGCCCGCGACTGCCACGCAACTGATTGCGCAGCAGTGCCGGGTCGACGATTTCGATCTGTTCGATGCGCAGCTTGCCGTTCCACACGTCGAGCTTGTCGAGCATCGAATCGGCGAAGGCCATGAACTGGGCGAACACCCGCCAATGGCTCGGGCGCAACGCTTCGCGCTGGCTCCATGCGGCCAGCCGTTGCTGGTACTGCCAGGCGCTGCGGCGCGCCGTGCGGCCGAACAGGAAAAAGTACAGAACGATGCCGTACAGCAACGGGCTGAGCAGGCGGCGGCCGAGGACTTTGGCGGCGAACGCGGTGAATTTCATCAGCAGAAAGCTGCCGCGCTCTTCGCGGTCGGCCCAGTGCTTCTTGTCGGTTTCGCCGGTCATGCTCGCCACCGTCGCCAGAGGATCACCGGAAAGCGCAACAACATGCCGAAGAACAAACGCGTGTGCATGCTCGAAATCAGCGCGTTGTCGTGGAACAGCCGGAAGTGCGACACGCCGTCCAGCGGGTAATGCACGCTGGTCTGCAGCCAGCGCATCGGCTGATTGCGCCACGCCAGTCGCACGAGAATGTCCGAGTCGAAATCCATGCGCTTGCCGACTTTCGCGGTGTCGATCAGCGCGAGTGTCGGCGCCAACGGGTACACGCGAAAGCCGCACATCGAGTCGCGGATCTGCAGCGACAGCGTGTTGATCCACACCATCACGTGGGTCAGATAGCGCGCGTACAAACGGCCTTTCGGCACGCTCTCGTCGAACAACGGATAGCCGCAGATCATCGCGTCGGGGTGAGCTCGGGATTCTTCGACGAAACGGGCGACGTCGTGCAGGTCGTGTTGACCGTCGGCGTCGACCTGCAACGCATGGCTGAACCCCAACAACGAGGCCTCACGCAGCCCGGTCATCACCGCGCCGCCCTTGCCCTGGTTGGCAGCAAGACGCACCAGATGCACATTGTCGCGTTCGGCCAGAGCATCGAGCACGCGGGCACAGGATGGCGTGCTCGCATCGTCGACCAGAATGCACGGCAGACCTTGCGCGAGCAGAGCATCGACCACCGTACCGATCGCGGTTTCGTGGTTATAAACCGGAATCACCGCGCAAGGGTTATGCATAACAGTTCTCCTGTGGAAAACCGCGATCCCTGTAACAGTGAGCCTGCTCGCGATTGAGTGCGCAGCACTCACCAAGGTCAATCATGCTCTACATCCAAAAGAATCCGCCCGCTGGAGCATGTCGCCGTGTCATTGCGATAAGCGAAATACAACTTGCTGCGCTCCGGATCAAAGCGCAGATGCAGCTGGATTTCATCCCCTGGCCGCACCAGTTGCTGGAATTTCAGCACTTCCATCCCGGCAAACACGCCACCCAGATTCAGCAATCGCCGCCCGAGATTGAGCGCCCATTCCACCTGCACCACGCCTGGCAGCACCGGGGCCTTGGGGAAGTGGCCGCTAAAGTAGGCCAGATCCGGGGGCACACTCAGTTGCAGGCTCCACTCGCCTTCGCTTTCGATTTGCTCGAGGACTTGCGGCGCTTTCGGGCGCGGGGCCAGCAGCAACGTCTCGACCTCGGCCTGCGGCAGTTTGCCTTGGCTGTTCAGCGGCAATTGCCGCACCAGACGCCAGCGTCGTGGCAGGGCCAGCGCTTCACAGTGTTGGCTCAAATGCTTGCGCAGGCCTTCAGTCAGGCTGCGCCGGCCGTGTTCACGCAAGGCAAACAGGCCTGATTCGCTGAGAACCAGCAGTGCACCCAGCGATGCACGATTTTCCTGCACCACGCCCAGCCGCGCTTCGGCGACCCAGGCGTGGGCGACCAGGGCTTGTTCCAGCATCGGCAGGGAGATGCGTTTTTCTTCCAGTTTGACGATCCGGTCCAGACGTCCAAGCAGCTCGAAACGACCGTCGGCGGCGATGCGCGCGGCATCGGCGGTGTGTTCGATGTGGCCGGCAGGTAGATAAGGCGACGCAATCAGCAGTGCACCGTCGGCGTCTTGACTGAGTTCAACACCGGCGAACGGCTGCCACAGTTGTTCGCCCTGACGCCAGGCGATACCGCCGGTTTCCGAACTGCCGAGAATCTCCGTCGGCCATTGTTGCAAGCGTTGCTGCAGGCTCTGCGCGGCTTCTGCCGGCAGCGCGCCGCCGGAGGAAAACACCCGGCGCACGGGGCTCAGCGCGGGCCAGTCGAGGTTGTCGCCCATGCGCTTGAGCAGCGCCGGGCTGGCGACCCAGGCGAAGGCCGGATGCTCGCGGCTGGCGCGCTGCATGTCTTCGGGGAATGCCAGTTGCTTGCGCACGAACGGCCGTCCGGCGCACAGCGGCCACAACACACGAAACAGCAGTCCGTAGATGTGCTGGGTGGCAACGCTGCCGATGATGCAGGCTTCACCGAGATCCGCGCCCCAGAGTTGTTCCAGCGCCTCGACCTCATTGGCCAACTGGCGCAGGGTCTTGTCGATGCGCTTGGGTTCACCGCTGGAGCCGGAGGTGCACAGGCTCAGCTGACATTGATCGAGATCCAATTGCGCAGCGGGCAATGCTGGCTGCTGGAAGTCGCTCAGTTGTGCGTCTTCGGCTTGATCAGTCAGCCAGAAATCGACTTCACTCGACCAGCGCTGGCGGGTCTGCGGTTGCAAATCAGACGGCAATAACACGCTAACGCCTGCGCGCCACGCGCCCAACAGGGCAATGGCCAGATCAGCGGCGTCTTCCAGGTGTACGGCCAAACGCTTCACGCCCTGCGCTTGCAGGCCGGCGGCAACGCTCAGCGCCTGAGCGTGCAGTTGCGCGTGATCGAGTGCCGGCGCAGCGCAGATCGCCCGCGCCGGCAGAGCCTTGAGCAACAGCTGCTCAAGTTTTATCCAGTTCATGTACGGCCTCTTACCCGTTGTCGTATCAGCCATTCAATGGCAAACATCAGGCCGATCAATCCATAGGAGATCAGGCCGGTGTACAACATCCACCAATTCAGCGGCGCCCACAGGGTCAGGAGGGCGGCGCACAAACCGTTGCAGAAGAAAAACACGCTCCAGGCCACCGTGACCTTGCGCGTATAGCGAATCGCGATGTCCGGCAGCTCCGGCTCGCGCAGGCGCGCCAGGCGCTCGACCATCGGCGGGCCGTATTTCAGGCTCAGGCTGAACAGCGCCAGCATGAAGCCGCTGATCAATACCGGGTACCAGCGCAGCAACAGCGGACTGTCGAACAGCGCCAACAACACGCAGAAGACGATCGCCACACAGGCCATCCACAAGCTGCCGGGTTTGCGCTCGCTGGTCAGCGCTCGCGCCAGCCACAGGCCGCCCAGCAGCAAGCCGAACTGCCACGGGGCAAAGTGCTCCATGCCGAAATACACCGCGAAGGGGTAAAGCAGACCGGCCAGCAGCAGGCCGAGGCCGATCAATCGACTCATGCGGCGGGTTGAACCAGACGGTAGACCGCCTCGACCACGTCACCGACGGTGCGCACTGATTTGAATTCTTCGGCGGCGATTTTCTTGCCGGTCTGGCGTTTGATGTGGTCGATCAGATCGACCGCGTCGATGCTGTCGATTTCCAGATCCTGATACAGGTTGGACTCCAGACTCACACGGGCCGGATCCAGTTCGAACAGCTCGACCAGGGCATCGCGCAGGGTGTTGAAAATGTCGTCACGAGTTTGCATGGTCCGGTCTCAAGCTGCCTGTTTGGCCGTGACGAACGCCGCAAGGCTGGCCACGTTGGTGAAATGGTTGCGGGTGTCTTTGGCGTCGGCGTCGATCTTGATGCCGTACTTTTTCTGGATCGCCAGACCCAGTTCCAGCGCGTCGACGGAATCCAGGCCCAGGCCTTCGCCGAACAGCGTCTGGTCGTCGCCGATGTCGTCGGCGCTGATGTCTTCAAGGCCGAGGGCGTCGATGATCAGCAGTTTGATTTCACGGTGTAGTTCGCTCATCTTCGGCGAGCTCCTTGATGAAGTAGGTATGCAAATAGTCATTGAGCTTGCGCGATGCCTGCGGTGCAGGCCCCTGCGCAGCGAAAGTCTGTGGGTCTATATCGGCACCGACACGAAAACTGAAGTGCACGCGGCGATGAGGGATCCGATACCAGGGTTCGGCTTTGGTCAGGGTGGTCGGGCTGACCTTGATGATCACCGGCGTGAGGATTTTCGCACCGCGCAAGGCAATCGCCGCGGCGCCCCGATGAAAGGCCGGTGCCTGTCCCGGCTGAGTACGCGTGCCCTCGGGAAAAATGATCAGGGTCTGGCCGTTTTGCAGGGACTCGGCGGCAGCGTCGAGCATGTCCATGCTGCCGTCGTTACTGATGTATTCGGTGCTGCGCAGCGGGCCGCGGGTGAAGGGGTTTTCCCACAGGCTTTTCTTCACCACGCAATTGGCCTGGCGCACCAGGCCGATGAGAAACACCACGTCGATCAGCGACGGGTGGTTGGCAATGATCATCTGTCCCGGACGGCCAAGGCGTTCGGCGCCTTGAATGTCGTAAGTCAGCACGCCTGTTCGGGCCATGAACCGGACAAAAAACCAGAACAGCCGACTGACCATCTGCCGCGCGCGCCGGCGGTGAGCCAAGGCATCGCCGGGCAGGCAGCCGAGGATCGGGAACACCACGAGGCGCAGGCACAGCCCGCCGAGCCCGAACAGGGCGAAGCTTGCGGCGGTGGCCAGCAACCGCCAGTAATAGGCGTCGCGGTTTTTCTCGGTCACGGGCTGCGTTGCCAGGTCCATAGACGATTTTTCCAGGCATGTTGGCAAAGGGTTTGCTGGCCGAGCAGGGTTCGCAGCAGATTGAGTGCGTGGGGCCAGTGCGTTTTGGACAGTGCTTCAGTAGTGCTGTTCAGGGTCAGCCGCCAGTCGGTACCGGGGGTGAGCAACAGACCGAGCGCGTAGGGAAACGGCACGTCATCGATCCACTGCGAATAGGCCTCGGGCGGTTGTTCTTCGGTGATCACCAGCAGCACCGCCGGCGCGCCTTCATTGAGCAGCGCCGCCGCTTCGAGCATGCCGTGTTCAAGGCCGTCGCCCGCTGCCGCGAGGGCGGTCATTTCGCTGGTTTCGCCGCGCATGATCGACCACAGGCCAATGATCGCGTTATGCACCGACAGGCTGAACTGGGTTGGAGACAGTGGCTGATGGGTCGCCAGATCGCTGAGGATCTCGTAGGTGCGCGGGGTTTCACCGTGACGGGAGACGAATACCAGCGGCAGGTTGTCCCGTCCGTCGGCTAGCGGCCAGCCCACGCTGAAAGCCATGCGTGCCAGGCGACTGAGACGGCGGCGTTGCATGGCCGGCAAAAACGACACATCGGGCGCGGCATCACTGCGCTGGAGCACCACCGGCTGTCGGCTCCAGGCCTGCCAGGCGTCCACGCTGTCGAGCCCGGGAGCCCACGCGCGCCATTGGGCGATGTTGAAGTTGATCACGGACATTCATCCCGCCCCTGCGGGCATTTGTTGACGCGTTGAGTCGCCGGAGCCGCAGCAGGCTTGACGTGGCGCTGGGCGCCGGGTGGCGCGCATTATCCCGGTGCGAGGAGTGTGTAGCAAATGCTGGTTACATTTTGCCCAACGAAATGTACCGATTGGTTCGCGAAAAAACTGTCACTTGGCCATTATCCAGATTGTCAGCGGCCTGTCTGTCGGCCATCTCGGCGATCAAAGGCAGTTTTTACGCCGTCAGTCTGTGGATATTTGCACCTGACCCTGTAGTCCATGTCCGTGAAGGTAGCGAAGCGAGGTCGCGCGCATCTACACTCGGTCATTCTTTGATACACGGAGGTTTTGTCATGCGGCGCGTGGTGTTCAATCAGAAAGGTGGTGTAGGCAAATCCAGCATTGCCTGCAATCTGGCGGCGGTCAGCGCGAGCGAGGGGTATCGCACGCTGTTGGTGGATCTCGATGCCCAGGCCAACTCCACTCAGTATCTGACCGGGCTCACCGGCGACGACATCCCGATGGGCATTGCCGACTTCTTCAAGCAGACGCTGTCCTCGGGGCCGTTCTCGAAGAAGAACCAGGCGGATATCTACGAAACCCCGTTCGACAACCTCCATATCATCACCGCCACCGCCGAACTGGCCGACTTGCAGCCCAAGCTTGAGGCCAAGCACAAGATCAACAAGCTGCGTAAGTTGCTCGATGAGTTGGCCGAAGATTACGACCGGATTTACCTGGATACGCCGCCGGCGCTGAATTTTTACGCGGTATCAGCGCTGATTGCTGCTGATCGAGTGCTGATTCCCTTCGATTGCGACAGCTTTTCGCGTCAGGCGCTATACGGTTTGATGGCTGAAATCGAGGAACTGAAAGATGACCACAACGAAGGCCTGGAAGTCGAAGGCATCGTGGTCAACCAGTTCCAGGCCCGCGCCAGCCTGCCGCAACAGATTCTCGACGAGCTGATTGCCGAAGGATTGCCGGTGCTGCCGGTGTACCTGACCAGTTCGGTGCGCATGCGCGAGTCGCACCAAGCCAGCACGCCGCTGATCCACCTCGATCCGCGCCACAAGCTGACCCAGCAATTCGTCGAATTGCACAACCTGCTCGAAGACCATTGATTCCCTGAGCAACGCAGATCCCCTGTAGGAGTGAGCCTGCTCGCGATAGCGGTGTGTCAGTCACATAGATGTTGGCTGGACGAACGCCATCGCGAGCAGGCTCACTCCTACAATTGGATTTGTGGTGGGTCAGATGCCCTGGCTACGCAGCCACGCCATCAATTGCGGCAGCGGGAATGCACCACTCTGCCGCGCCACCTCGCGGCCGTTCTTGAACAGAATCAGACTCGGAATCGAGCGAATCCCCAACTGCGCCGACAACTGCTGATTCGCCTCGCTGTCGAGCTTGGCCAACCGACACTTGCCCGCCAACTGTGCCGCTGCCTGCTCGAACACCGGCGCAAACGACTTGCACGGCCCGCACCAATCCGCCCAGACATCTACCAACAAGGGCAGATCGCCCTTGATCTGACTGGCGTAATCGCCTTGCTTGAGTTCGAAAGGCTTGCTCAGCAGGACTGCGGATTTGCAGCGTCCGCACTTGGGTTGATCGGCGAGACGCTCGGCGGGAATGCGGTTGAGGCCGTTGCAGGAGGGGCAGGGGATGAGGAGTGGGGTGGTCATGATTGGTTCTCTGATAGGCAGTCTATAGAACTGATTTGGAGTCGATCTGCCAACTTATCAATGTCGCAACTGCTCACATTTTTCTCAAAACCGTTCCGGGATCGATGGCTAGTCTGAAGACCAATTCGGCGTTTTACGCTTGTCGTGAGGAGATCGCTTTGTCTTTATCTGCGTGCTACTTTTGTTGCACTAATCCAGGAATCGATGATTCCCATGCATCAAATCGGAGCGCCATAATGTCCGTAACTTCCAAGATACGCCGCCAAGGCGGCGCTGCCGTCATTACGATTCCGCCCACGCTTTTAAAGTTGTTGCATCTGGAGGTTGGCGCACAGCTAGAGCTGAATGTGGTCGATGGCGAACTGATTGCTCGTCCAGCCGTAGCCGCTACGCGTAAGCGTTATAGTTTGTCCGAGCTACTCGAAGGCGCGGAAGAATTGCAGAAACTTAACGCCCAGACTAGCGAGACTCTTGAAGGTGATTCTGTCGGCCGGGAGCTGGGTTGATGGTGCGCCGACAGCCCCCTCAGCGGGGTGACGTTTACTGGATTGATCCAAACCCGGTGGCGGGGCGGGAGATGATGAACAGACATCGCTTTGTGGTGATTACGCCCAGAGATATCAACGCATTGGGCGTGAGCATGACGGTGCCTGTTACTAGCGGTGGGAATTTCAGCCGGAATATGGGTTTGGCGGTGGCCATTACTGGCCACGAAACCAATGGTGTAGCGGTGTGTAATCAGGTTCGCAGTTTTGACATAGAACAGCGGGTGCGAGACGGCACGGCCAAATTCATCGAGCGACTGGATGACGTGACAATGTCTGACATCGTCGACCGTGTAATCAGCGCAATCGACCCGCTAAGCTGAAGCGCCTACGAAGAACAACTGATCTCCAAATGCTTGCCCCACTCCGGCGGCCGCTCCGCATAACCCTCCATCCCCGGCTGCTCCTCAAACGGTTTACTCAGCACCGCATGCAGTCGGCGTACCTCGGCGTAATCCCCTTGTTCCGCTGCATCGATAGCCTTTTGCGCCAGGTAATTGCGCAGGATGTACAGCGGATTCACCGCGTGCATCCGCGCTCGGCGCTGCTCTTGATCGGCGTCGCCATCGCGGGCAACCCGGGCGATGTAGCGCTCGCCCCAAGCATCAAAACCCTTGATGTCGACGAAATCGTCGCGCAAACGGACTACGGCTTGTTCGGCTGACTCTTCGCCAAGTCGGCGGAAAAACAGCGTGTAATCGACGCCGCTGTTCTGCATCAGTTGCAGCAAGTCTTCCAGCAGCTTCTGGTCATCGTCTTCAGCCGTGATGAAACCAAAGCGTCGGCGCATCAGGTCCAGGTAGTGCGCCTGAAACAGCGGCAGATACAAACCCAGCGTCTCGCGCAGGGCTTCGACACTGATAAACGGCGTCAATGCCTGCGCCAGCGCGCTGAGGTTCCATTGGCCGACCGGCACCTGATTGCTGAACGAATAACGGCCCTGATCATCGGAATGGTTGCAGATGAAGTTGGCGTCGAAATCATCGAGGAAGGCGAACGGGCCGAAGTCGAAGGTGATGCCGAGGATCGACATGTTGTCGGTGTTCATCACGCCGTGGCAGAAGCCGTAGGCCTGCCACTTGGCGATCAGTTCGGCGTTGCGCTCAACGATCTCGCGGAACATCGCCAGATACGGTTCCGGCTGCTCAAGGCATTCAGGGAAATGCATGGCCAGCACGTGCTCGCCGAGTTCTTTCTGTTGTTCGGGGCGCTTGGTGTAGTAGAAATATTCGAAGTGGCCGAAGCGGATGTGGCTCGGCGCCAGACGCAGCACCATCGCCGCGCGTTCCTGCTTTTCGCGCCAGACCGGGGTGTCGGAGCCGATCACGCAGGCTGCCCGCGAGGACGGAATGTTCAGCGCGTACAAGGCTTCGGAAGCGAGGAACTCGCGGATCGATGAGCGCAGCACCGCACGACCGTCGCCCATGCGCGAAAACGGTGTCTGCCCGGCGCCCTTGAGGTGCAAGTCCCAGTGCTCGCCGGCTGCGTTGTAGACCTCGCCCAGCAGCAAACCGCGACCATCACCCAATTGCGGCGTGTAGCCGCCGAATTGATGCCCGGAATAGACCATCGCGCGCGGCTCGGCATCGGCCCACAGTTTGTGGCCGCCAAACAGTTCGGCAAATTCCTGTGTTTCAGCGGTCGCCGGATCGAGATCCAGCAAGGCCAGGGCTGCCGGGCTGGCGACGACCAGGCGCGGATTGTCGATCGGCTCGGGCAGCACGTGGGCGGAGAACGCGTCGCCGAGGCGGGCGAAGCGATTGTCGAAGGTCAGTTCGTCGAGGGCTTTCAAGGGCCGGCTCCAGCAGAATGTCCGAGCATTCTGCTGGGAATAGACCGGTTAGTCGAGTTTGCCCGACGGCGGCTCTTGCAGCGGTTTTTGCTCGTCGGGCACCGCCACGATGGTTTTCGTGTCCGCCTCGATCGGCACCAACTTGTATTCCTGGCCGTGCAGGTTCTTCAGGTAAACCTCCATCTGGCGGAACGAGATGTTGATGTGCTGCTTCTTGAACTCGCGATTGATGAAGCGGTTGACCTCATCGAGCACCGGGTTACGGTCGCCAAGGTCGCGCACGTGCATGCGCAGTTCGTGGTCGAGGGTGCTTTCGCCGAAGTTGAGGAAGTACACGTGCGGCTCGGGTTCTTTGAGCACGCGCGGGTTCTCGCGGGCAGCCTTGAGCAGCAGTTCCTTGACCAGATCGAGATCGGAGCCGTAGTCGACGCCGAGTTTCAGCGTGACGCGAGTGATGGTGTCGGTCAGCGACCAGTTGATCAGTTGCCCGGTAATGAACGTCTTGTTCGGGACAATGATGTCCTTGCGGTCGAAGTCGGTGATGGTCGTGGCGCGGATGCGGATCTTGCTCACCGTGCCCGAGAGGTTGCCGATGGTGATGGTGTCACCGATCCGTACCGGGCGTTCGAAGAGGATCATGATGCCGGAGATGAAGTTGGCGAAGATCTCCTGCATACCGAAACCGAGGCCGACCGACAGTGCCGCCACCAGCCATTGCAACTTGTCCCAGCTGACGCCAAGCGTCGACAGGGTCGAGACGAAACCGACACCGGCGATCACATACGACAGCAGCGTCGTGGTCGCGTAGGCACTGCCCTGCGCCAGATTCAGCTTCGACAACACGAACACTTCAAGCAGACCCGGCAAGTTGCGCGCGAGGGCGAAGGTAATACCGATGATGATCAGCGCGCCGAGCATGTCGCCGATGCTGATCGGCACCATGCTCATGTTAGCGCCGGTGCCGCTGGTGTATTCGTAGAGCGTGATGTTGTCGAGGTACGAGAACACCGAAATCAGGTCCGACCAGACCCAGTACAGCGCGGCGATGAAACCGCCGAGCAGGGCCAGACGAATCAGGCGCAGGGACTGTTCGTTGACCTTTTCGATGTCCAGGGTCGGCTCTTCGATCACCGCTTCGCCGTCGCCGGCTTCTTTCGCCGCCTGACGTTTGGCCAGGGCGCGCTGATAGGCCAGGCGACGCGCGGCGACACTCAGGCCTCGGACGAAAGTCGCTTCGATCACCAGCCAGAACATCAGCAGGTACAGGGTGTTGATCAAGCGGTCACTGAGTTTCAGCGCGGTGTAGTAGTAGCCGAAGCACACCGCCACAAACAGGGCGATCGGCAGCAAGGTGAACATCACGCCTACCACTTTACGGAACAGCGAGGCGTTTTCGTGGGCCGGGCTGCTGATCAGCAGACGACTGAGCAGCCATGCCATCAGGGCGTAGCAAATCAGCACCACCGGCATTCCCAGCACGTCGTCGGCCAATGCCGCCGGTTGCAATTCGGCCACGGCGACCACCGCCACCAAGGCCAGAACCACGAGGCCCAGACGACGGACCCAGCCCTGGAGGAATTCGACCTGGGGTTTTTCCCAGCGAAAGTGCAGTTCCGCCACGCCGCCCGGCGCCAGGATCCGGTAAGCGGTGTAGAACACCAGCCACGCCTGACCCATTTGCAGGAGTGCCGCGCCCATGTTGGCGTTTTGTCCCCGGGCGTCGATCTGCAGGGCCAGACCACACAGCGCCAGCCCCAAGGCCACTGGCATCGCCAGCAGAATATTGATCAGGATCGCCTGCGGCGTGTGCCATTGGCTGTCACGTTTGAAGTGACCGATGTCCTGGTGAACCTTGTTGAGTTTCCCGTAGAGACTTTTGCGACGCCACAGCAGCGCGCCGATCAGCAATGCCAGGGGCAGGAACAATAGCGGGCGCTGGGTCAGGCCGTCGGTCAGCTCACTCAGGCTGGATGCCCACGGCAGTGTGTCGACCTGCCGCTTCAGACGCTCCGGCACACCGCGCATCCACTCCACGTCCAGCGGTTTGTTGCTGGGGATCCAGAACATCTGCTCATCGAGGGTCGCGCGCAGGCTTTGCGCGGTGCTCAGCAGTTGTTTCTGATTGAGTTGCAGGGTGATCGATTCGTTGAGCACCGCGCTCAGTTCGCGGTTCAGGCGCTCCAGCAAGTCGGCGCGGGTATTGGCCAGATCGAGCAGGCTCTTACGCAGTTGCGGGGTGATCTGTTCCGGCGGCTGGGTCGCCAGCAGGTTGTCGACGTAAGTCGCCGGGTTGCTGAGCAATTCGCGTTGCTGGCTGACTTCGAATTGATACAGACGAATGTCGGCGATCTGGTCTGCCAGGTCGCGGTCGACCTTGAGACGCGGCAGGGCTTGTTTCTGTTTATAGAGGATCTTCGACAGCAGCAGGCTGCCCTTGAGCACGTTGATTTGCTCGTCGAGGGCCGAATCGCTCTGGGTCAAGGTATCGAGTTGCTGCTTGGTCTGCAGATTCTGCTGGGTGACTTCGTTGAGGCGGTCGGTGCTTTTCAGCAGGTAGTCGGAGAGCTTGAGGTTGGCCGTGCTTTCGCTGGCGAGCAGGCTGCTGCCGCCGGCCTTCTGCGCTTCGATCGATTGCTGGGTCACGGTTTCCTGCGATTGCGCCAGACGCTTCTGGTTGATCAGGGTCTGCAGTTCCTGAATCTCGCGGTCGAGGCGGTCGGACTTCTCCGAGAGCAAGTCATGCTGAGCATTGCCCAGATCCTGCAACTGGCTGTTGCCGGCCAGTTCCTGACGGCGCAGCGGGATCAGCGCATTCAGCGCGGCAAGCTCGGCGTTCAACTGGTCGCGCTGCTCGGCGCTGACGGTCTTGCCCGCGTCCTTGCCGGACTTGAGGATGTTGTTGATCTGCTGAATGCGCGTCTGGCTGGCGGAAATTTCCGCCTGCGCACGCTCCGGGCGGGTCTGCGCGGTGATGATCAGGCTGTTGGCGTCGGCCAGGGCTTTTTGCAGGTCACTTTGCTGGGTCGAGCGATCGGTGAGGATCTGCTCCAGTTGCGGAATCGATTCGCGCGGGAAACGCTGCGCCACCGGCACCACGGCGGTGGCCTTGAGACGCGTCAGTTCGCGGGCGTTTTCGATGGTCTGCTTGGGCGCCGTCGCCAGTTGCTGTTTGAGATCGATCAGCTTCTGTTCGTAATCACGCTGGTTGTTCAGCTGATTGAGGGTGTTCTGCAGGACGGATTGCAGGGTCTTTTTGTCGGCATCCGGCAGTTTGCTGTCGGCAAGCTTGTCGAGGCTGGCCTGTACGGCTTCGCTGGACGGCGGTTCGGCGGCGTACAGCGGGCCGACAGTAAGACTCAGGCCCAGCAGGGCCGCGGCGAAAAAGGAGCGCAGGGTAGGCATAGAGACCGGTCAAGCAAGTGAGAGTGGACGCAGTTTAGAGGAAGAGTCCGGGGCCCGGGCGACTTCCTTCGGGGAATCTGACGCCCACTTTGCCAATCTTGTTCCCGTCCATGACCGCGACCGTCCAGTGGGTGTTGTTCCACTCCACCTGGTCACCGACGATCGGTGCACCACCGACTTTATGGGCGATGAAGGTGCCCAGGGTCATGTCCGGATCAATGCCTTCAGCCGGCAACCCGTAAAGCGCTGCAACCGCTTTAAGCTGGGCGTCTCCTTCGAGCACGAAGTCGCCGAAGAAACGCAGATCGAGACCGCGTTGCGGCGCTTGGCTGAAGAGTTTTCCGAGCGCCGGCAAGTTGTGTTCATGGCCGATAACACACAGCAAATCATCGACTTCCAGCACCGTACTACCCGACGGATGGAGCAATTGCTGGCCACGAAACAGGGCCGCGATGCGTGTGCCTTCGGGCATTTTCAGCTCGCGCAGGGGCGAACCGATGCACCATTTCTCCGCGCCGAGCTTATAAACGAACAACTCCCACTCGCTGGTGACGTGAACCTCCAGCGCCGCCCGGGAAATCGGCGCCGGCTCCGGCGGTACCGTCACTTTCAACAGCTTGGCGACCCACGGCAGGCTCGTGCCCTGCACCAGCAGCGACACCAGCACAATGAAGAACGCGAGGTTGAAGTACAGCTGCGCATTCGGCAGCCCGGCCATCAGCGGGAACACCGCCAGAATGATCGGCACTGCGCCACGCAGGCCGACCCAGGAAATAAAGGCTTTCTCGCGACCGTGGAAGGCCTTGAACGGCAGCAGGCCGACCATCACCGACAGCGGCCGCGCAAACAGAATCATCCACAGCGCCAGACCGAGGGCGGGCAGGGCGATCGGCAACAAATCATGTGGCGTCACCAGCAGCCCCAGTACAAGAAACATGCCGATCTGCGCCAGCCACGCCATGCCGTCGAGCATGTGCAAAATACCGTGACGGCTGCGCACCGGGCGGTTGCCGATGACCAGCCCGCACAGATACACCGCAAGGAAGCCGCTGCCGTGCAAGGCGTTGGTCAGGGCGAACACCACCAGACCGCCGGCAATGACCAGGATCGGATACAGCCCCGCCGCGAGGTTGATGCGGTTGACCAGTTGCAACATCAGCCAGCCGCCACCGAGGCCGATCACACCGCCGATGCCGAACTCGCGGATCAGGTGCGTCAGCAGGCTCCAGTGCAGGCCGGTCTGGCCGCTGGCGAGCATGTCGATCAGGGTCACGGTGAGAAACACCGCCATCGGGTCGTTGCTGCCGGATTCGATTTCCAGGCTGGCCGTAACCCGTTCGTTCAGGCCTTTGCCGCCGAGCAGTGAGAACACCGCGGCGGCGTCCGTGGAGCCGACGATGGCGCCGATCAGCAGGCCTTGAATCAGGTTCAAGTCGAACAGCCATGCGGCCGCCATGCCGGTCAGCCCGGTGGTGATCAACACCCCGACCGTGGCCAGCGATAGCGCCGGCCATAACGCCACGCGGAAACTCGACACCCGCGTGCGCAAGCCGCCGTCGAGGAGGATCACCGCCAGTGCGAGGTTGCCGACCAGATAGGCCGTCGGGTAGTTGTCGAAAATGATCCCGCCGCCATCGACCCCGGCGGTCATGCCGACCGCAAGAATAATGACCAGAATCGGAATGCCGAGACGGGAGGAGAGAGAACTGACGAGAATGCTTGCACCTACCAGCAACGCGCCGATCAAGAACAGGCTGTTGATGGTCGTCGCATTCAAAGGCACTACTCCAGAGACATAAAGACGGGCGCAAACTGACCATGCAGTCTGCGTGCCAGCGATTCTAACCTGTTGAAATGTGATGCTGTCAAAAAGCTTTTTGCGTTGGCATCACATTGAACGTTTGCCGAGTGATGACTGTGGCGAGGGGATTTATCTCCGTTGGGTGGCGAAGCCGCCCCAAACGCTGAGTGCGAGGTGTATCAGATACACCTCGCGCGAGGGATTTACGACTGCTGCGCAGCCGATCGGGGATAAATTCCCTCGCCACAAAGGAGTTTCTTCAGCAGTTAGAGGCTGAAACGCCCAACCATGTTGTTCAGATCCAGCGCCAGCCGCGACAGCTCGTTACTCGCCGCGCTCGTCTGATTCGCGCCGGTCGCCGATTGCACCGACAAATCACGAATGTTCACCAGGTTGCGATCCACTTCGCGCGCCACTTGCGCCTGCTCTTCGGCCGCGCTGGCGATCACCAGGTTGCGTTCGTTGATCTCGACGATCGCCGTGTTGATGGTGTCCAGCGACATGCCGGCGCCACGGGCGATGTTCAGCGTCGATTCGGCGCGCTCGGTGCTGTTGCGCATCGAATCCACGGCGTGCTCGGTGCCGCTCTGAATGCTGCCGATCATCCGTTCGATTTCACTGGTCGACTGCTGGGTGCGGTGCGCCAGGGCACGCACTTCATCCGCCACCACGGCAAAACCACGACCGGCTTCACCGGCACGCGCCGCTTCGATCGCCGCGTTCAGCGCCAGCAGGTTGGTCTGGTCAGCCAGGCCACGGATCACGTCGAGCACCTTGCCGATGTCACGGGATTCATTGGCCAGATCACCGATCAACGAGGCCGTGCTCTGCACATCGGCGCTCATGCGTTCGATGGCGCTGACCGTTTCCTGAACCAGATCACGACCGTCACCGGCCGACGTTGTGGCGTTCTTCGAGGCTTCCGACGTGCTCACGGCGTTGCGTGCGACTTCTTCCACGGCGCTGGTCATTTCATTGACCGCGGTGGCCGCTTGCTCGATTTCGTTGTTCTGCTGCGTCAGGCCGCGTGCGCTTTCATCGGTGACGCTGTTCAGCTCTTCCGCTGCCGACGCCAGTTGCGTGGCCGAACCGGAAATCCGCTGCAGGGTGTCACGCAGTTTCGCTTGCATCTTGGCCATCGCCGCCAGCAGGCGACCGGCTTCGTCGCTGCCATCGACGTGAATCGGCTGGGTCAGGTTGCCTTCGGCGATGGTTTCCGCAGCGTCCAGTGCTTTGGAGATTGGTTTGGTGATGCTGACGGTCAGCAGCCAGGCGAACAGGAACGTCAGACCGGTAGCGATCACCAACAGGGTCACGACCAGATTGAACGACATCGAATATTGCTCCGACGCGCCCTGGTCAGTCTCGGCGATCTGCTGAGTATTGATCTCCAGCAACCGCGCGAGCGCGGTGTTCACCGCCTCGGAGTTGGCCAACAGATCGGTGTTGAGCATCTGCCGCAACTCGTCGATCTGGTTATTGCGTGACAGGGTTTTCATGCGGTCTTCGAGCTGCCGGTACTGCGCCAGCAACTGCACATACTGCTCATAAGCCGCGCGCTCCTGCGGGCCGTCGATCAGTGGTTCGTAGGCGCGTTGGGCGTCGGTGATCTGCCGGTTGCGCATGTCGAACAGGTCCATGGTTTTCTGCTGTACGTCCGCCTCGCGGTTGATCAGCAAACGATAGGACAGCACGCGCAGACGCAAGGTCAGCTGGGTGAACTCATCAAGGGCTTTGATCGACGGCACGCTGGCGGTGGCGATGTCTTCGCCGGCCGCGCGGATTTTGCTCATCTGGTTCAGGGCGAACACGCCAAGAATCAACATCAGGCCGCCGATCAGGGCGAAGCCGGTGAACGCCCGAGGGGCGATATTCATATTGCGAAGGGACATGTGCGGATACCAGGAAGGGCCGCGTCCATGCGGGCTGAAACTGCTGTATGGGTGACTTATCGGTCAGCCCAATGAACTCTTTAGTCCATGTGCGTATTTGTCGCAGACAGCCTTGATCGACGAAGTGCAGGAACAAGATCGGCAAATCACAGTCTTTAAAGCTCGCGGGAACGCTCGCCCGCCAGGAAAATCAAGGCCTTGCGCCGGTTTAACCCTGGCATCCGTGGTGACTTTTCTTTATCGTACGCGCCCTTTGAAAATGCCTGGAAGATCAAAATGTTGGAAGCATCCCTCAGTCAATTGGAACAGCTCGTCAGCGACCTGGTGCAACAGAACCAAACCCTGGCGCAAACCAACCAGAATCTGTCCACGGAACTGGCTCAGGCCAAGGATGAAAACGAAAGCCTGCAACTGAACCTGATGGAACAGGAAGAAAAGCACGGCGCCACCGCAGCACGCATTCAAGCCCTGGTTGATCGCGTCAACGCCGGTCCTGTCAGCGCATGAACCACCACACAGCAGGGGTAAAAGTCATCTCCATTCTCGGGGAGGACTATTCGATCAAGGCACCGGCCGGGGAAGAACAGACCCTGCTGGACGCGGCACTGATGCTCAAGGCCGCTTTGGCCGACACCAAACGCAAATACCCGACGCTGATCGGCGACCGCTTGCTGGTGCTAGCAGCGATGAATCTGTGTTCGCAGCAGATCGAAATGAAGAAGCTGCACCAGGAAGAACTCGACCGTTACCAAGAGCAAGTCAGCGCCACGGTCGACACCATCGCCAAGACTATCGGCCAGCAAGGCTGATGAAGGTAAAGGGCGCCTCTGGGTCAGGAGGCGTCACTATCTTCGAAGCAGACAAATGATCATACCTTGTCCCAAGTGGCGTATTTGACCCATAGGTGGCCGTCTTTTTGGTACCACACTGAGTCTGCCACGCTGATGTTTCCGTTCGAGTTCCTGTAGTCACCCTCGCGTATAAGATTACTGAACTCCTCGTGGGTAATTGAATGTGTGGTAGTGGAGGTTTCGCCAGTGTCCAAGGTAATTTGGACGAGATAATGGCTGCCGCTCACCTGAAATTCTTTTTTGACGACACTGTGTTTTTCTCCGGCGATCCTGACCTCGTCTCCAACATTCACAAATTTTAGAACGGCGTCGGTTTCCTGGGTGGTCAGTGGCTGTGAGAATTCCAATGGTTCGTCGTGCATGACGGCCCCTCTCTGCTTGATGCAATCGAGATGTGCGTGCCTAAATTGGCACTTCTCAAAACATACCCAGCTATTCGATGCTTGTAACCTGTTAGATATGACAGTTTTTTCTTGTTTGCATGCGAAACAAGCTGCTGATTGAGATTGATTTTCTGTGTCTTTGTATACAATCGGCACGACAGTTGCAGTGTTTCCGCCTCTTATCTCCTGGGGGTGCTCCATGCAGTTGTGGCGACGCAGTATTCAATGGCAGCTGATTCTCAGCATGGGCACCGCCCTGCTGGTCAGTATCCTGATCGTGGTTGGCATTTATACCCTGGTAGTCAATCGCCTCGCCCAGAGCTATCTGGTCGAGCAAGCCCTGCCGTCGAGCATCGAAGCGACGCGCAACGACATTGAACGTATCCTTGTTCAGCCGCTGACGGCGGCCAAGGACATTGCCAGCAACACCATGGTTCGCGACTGGCTCGCATCGGGTGAAGACAGCGGCAAAACAGCAGCCTTTGCGCAGTATCTGGAAGGCATCCGCGCCGAACACAAAGCGTTTACCGCTTTGATCATCGGCACCGATTCCAATCATTACATCACCGAAAAAGGCCTGGATCGCACCCTCAGTCGCTCCAAACCGGCCGATGCCTGGTTCTATTCTTTCCTCGACAGCAATCAGCCGCGCACCTTGAATATCGACAACGACGGGGCCACTGGAGAGTTGGCGCTGTTCATCGATTTGAAGGTCGAGCAGGCCGGCAAAGTGGTGGGTGTGGCGGGGCTTGGGCTGAGCATGAAAGAGCTCTCGGAGCTGATTCACAACTTCAGCTTCGGTGAGCGCGGCAAGGTCTATCTCGTGCGTTCCGACGGTTTGATCCAGGTGCATCCCGAAGCGCAGTTCAGTGGTAAACGCACCTTGACCGAGCAGATCGGCGCCAATGCAGCGCAGGCCGTCATGGGCCAAAAAACGGCGATCAGCAGCAGCTTCCAGAGGGATGGCGAAGACTTCCTCGCCTTCAGCCTGCCCTTGCGTGATTTAGGCTGGACCCTCGTGGCCGAAGTGCCGCAATCACAGATCTACGCCGAGGCCCGCAAAGCGATGTGGATGAGCGGCGGAATCGGTCTGGCGGTGGCGTTGGTGTGCCTCGCCCTGGTGGTGTGGCTGGCGCAAGGTCTGGTGCGGCCGATTCGTCAGGTAACAGCCGCGCTGGTAGCAATCGGTAGCGGTGGGGGAGATTTGACCCACCGGTTAGATTCCAGTCGCGCTGACGAACTGGGCGACCTCGCCCGGGGTTTCAACAGTTTCCTCGACAGTCAGCGCGGGATGATCGGCGAAGTGCTGGCCACCAGCGAGCGTTTGCGCACCGCTGTCGGGCAGGTGGCGAAAGTCGTCGAGAACACCGCAGAGCGTTCCGGTCGTCAGCAGGAAATGACTGACATGGTCGCGACGGCGGTTCATGAAATGGGCCTGACCGTGCAGGAAATCGCGCAGAACGCTGGCAACGCGGCGCTTGCCTCGCAAACCGCGCGCGATGAAGCGATGCAGGCGCGGGAAGTGGTCGGTGGCTCGATTCGGCATATTGAAAGCATGTCGGACGAGATTGGCTTGGCGGCAGGCGCGGTGGGTGAGCTGGCGCATCAAGTGGCATCGATCGACTCGGTGCTGGCGGTGATTCGCGGGGTGTCCGAGCAAACGAATTTGCTGGCGCTCAACGCGGCAATCGAAGCAGCGCGTGCTGGCGACATGGGCCGGGGTTTTGCCGTCGTCGCCGATGAAGTGCGCACCTTGGCGCGGCGCACGCAGGCGTCAACCGACGAGATTCAGCAGATGATCGGCAGCCTTAAACAGGGCGCGGAAAACGCGGTGTCGTCGATGCGCACCGGGCAAGCAGCGACGGGTACCGGGGTTGAGTCGAGCCAGCGTACCGGGGCTTCATTGACTGCGATTACCGGGCAGGTCGAGCGCATCAGCGACATGAACCATCAGGTGGCGACGGCGACGGAAGAGCAGTCGGCGGTGACCGAAGAGATCAACCGCAATGTGCAGGGGATTTCCGATCTGGCGCGGGCGACGGCGGGTGAGGTTCGGGCTTGTCGTGAAGACTGCCAGATGTTGCAGAAACTGGCGGATGATCTGGCGCGGCAGATGGGTGGGTTCAAATTGAGCTGAGAGGTGCATTGTTTGAGCTGACGCCATCGCGAGCAGGCTCACTCCTACAGGGGAAAGCGTTCCAAATGTAGGAGTGAGCCTGCTCGCGATTGGATTTCAGCCACTACAAATATCCCGGATCAGAACCACGCATCCTGCATCGCCAGGCACGTATCATCCCGCGTCTCCAGCAGCGCCAGCTCATGATGGCAACCCGGTACTTCCCAGGTCAGGAAATACCGCGCCGCCTGCAACTTGCCCTTATAAAAGTCGGCATCCGCCGCATTGCCCTTGGCCAATCCTTCCTCGGCACGAATCGCCTGTTCCAGCCAGCGCCAGCCAATCACCGTGTGCCCGAACACTTTCAGGTACAACGCCGAATTCGCCAGACTGCTGTTGACCTTGCCCTGCGCCAGATCGGTCAGCAAACCAATGGTCACCGTTTGCAGGCGCGCCACTAGTTTTTCCAGTGGTTCACGCAGTGCGGTCAGCGATTCATACGCTGTCGCGCGCTCAGCAGTGTTGGCAATCAGGCGAATCAGTTGTTTAAGTCCCGCACCACCGTTCTGCGCCAATTTACGCCCAAGCAAGTCCAGCGACTGAATACCGTGGGTGCCTTCATGGATCGGGTTCAAGCGGTTATCGCGGTAGTACTGCTCCACCGGGTATTCACGGGTATAACCGTGGCCACCAAGAATCTGGATCGCCAGTTCGTTGGCTTTCAGGCAGAACTCCGATGGCCAGGATTTGACGATCGGTGTCAGCAAATCCAGCAACTCATGCGCCTGTTTACGCTCGGCTTCAGACTCAAGCGTGGTGGTGTCATCGAACAACCGAGCGGCATACAAACCGAGGTCAAAGGCGCCTTCGACGTAGGATTTTTGCGTTAGCAGCATGCGTCTGACGTCCGCGTGCTGAATGATCGCTACCGGCGCAGTGGTCGGGTCCTTGCTATCCGGTACGCGACCCTGTGGACGTTCGCGGGCGTACTCCAGCGAGTACAGGTAACCGGCGTAACCGAGCATCACCGCACCCATGCCGACGCCAATCCGCGCCTCGTTCATCATTTGGAACATGTAGCTCAAACCGCGATGTGGCTCGCCGACCAGATAACCGATGCACTCACCGTTATCGCCGAAGTTCAGCGCTGTGGAGGTGGTGCCGCGCCAGCCCATCTTGTGGAACAACCCGGCCAGCAGCACGTCATTGCGTTGGCCGAGGCTGCCGTCATCGTTGACCAGAAACTTCGGCACGATGAACAACGAAATGCCTTTAACGCCCGCAGGCGCGTCCGGCAGTTTGGCCAGGACCATGTGCACGATGTTTTCCGAGAGCGGGTGATCGCCGCCGGAAATGAAGATCTTGTTGCCCTTGAGGCGATAGCTGCCGTCAGACGCCGGCTCGGCGCGTGTACGAATATCCGACAGCGACGAACCGGCGTGGGGTTCGGTCAGGGCCATGGTGCCGAAGAAGCGCCCGTCGATCATCGGTTGCAGGAAGCGTTGTTTCTGCTCGTCGGTGCCAAAGCTTTCAATCAGATTTGCCGCGCCCATGGTCAGGAACGGGTAAGACGTCGAAGCGGCGTTGGCCGACTGGAAATGCGCGAAGCAGGCTTGCGACAGCAATGTAGGAAGTTGCATGCCGCCGGCGTCGAAACTTCTCGCGGCGTTGAGGAATCCAGCCTCAAGGAAGGCATCCACCGCCGGTTTCACTTCAGGAATCAGAATCGCCTTGCCGTCTTCATAGCGCGGCTCGTTCTCGTCACCCTTGCGGTTGTGCGGCGCGAAGTACTTCTCGGCGATGTTGCGCGCGGTGCCGATGGCGGCGTCGAAGGTCTCGCGGTTGTGCTCGGCAAAGCGCTCACGCCGGGTCAGGCCCTCGGCATCAAGGACTTCATACAGCTCGAAAGCCAGATTGCGGGAACTGAGCAGCGTCTCGGACATGGCGGCCTACCTGAAATTGGGGTTGGGCCGAGTCTAGGCTTGCTGATAAAGGCTGAACAGGATGATTGATGGGCGTGATGTTGGAGCCGCGCGCCGACTTAACAAACACCCCAAAACACTGTGGGAGCTGGCTTGCCAGCGATGGCGGCAGTTCAGTCAACATTAACGGTGACTGACACATCGCTATCGCTGGCAAGCCAGCTCCCACAGGGATTATTGCTATGCCGGGCACCGATGCAGGTGCCCGGCTTTTCGGTATTAGCCGATAGTCATCAGGCTGGCATTACCACCCGCTGCCGCAGTGTTAACGCTCAACGCCCGCTCGATCACCAGACGCTCCAGCGCAATGTTGGTCTCGCCCTGGGACAAGCCCTGAACCCCAACGATCGCGCCGGCACGCTTGGCAATCTGCTGGCAAACGCCGCGCAACTGGTCGGAATGGCCGTGATGCAGAACCGCATCGAACACCACCTCATCCTTGTTCCAGTCAGCAACCAGCTTGATCCGCGCCTGAATGTCCTTCGGCAGGCGTGCGAACAACGCCTTGCTGATGTCGGACTCCGGCCATACCGCCGAACCGCCTACGGCCAGCACTGCTGCCAGTTGCGTCAGCAGATCGCCTTCAACCTCGGCCAAGCACAGCACGTGCTCACGCGGCAGAATCGCGTAGCTGTTTTTCTCACCGGTCGGGCCGGCCAGTACGCGGGTGATGCCGCTCTGCGATTGCGC
This sequence comes from Pseudomonas sp. GM80, assembly GCF_000282515.1. GTDB lineage: Bacteria > Pseudomonadota > Gammaproteobacteria > Pseudomonadales > Pseudomonadaceae > Aquipseudomonas. Next base: position 7,696 of record NZ_AKJD01000017.1, on the reverse strand, counting down.
CGCGTACTGCACGCACAGCGTGCTCAAGTCGGCGTACTTGCTGCTTTCAGCCCAAGCTTTCAGGGCGTTCAGCGGTTTGCTCATGGCGTCGCGCAAACGAACGTCCGGGGCGACAACAGCATCACCGCGAGCGAAGGATTGTTCGATGGCGTCGGTAGGACGTGTCGCCAGCAAACGGTACAGGTACAGCGGGCCACCGGCTTTCGGGCCAGTACCGGACAAACCTTCGCCGCCGAATGGCTGCACGCCGACCACAGCGCCAACGATGTTGCGGTTGACGTAGACGTTACCGGCATTGACGTTGTCGATCACCTTGGCGATGGTCTCGTCGATGCGCGTGTGTACGCCCAAGGTCAGGCCATAACCGGACGCGTTGATCTGGCCGATCAGTTGATCGATCTCTTTGCGCTTGTAGCGCACCACGTGTAGCACCGGACCGAAGATCTCGCGTTGCAGCTCGTCGAAGCTTTCCAGTTCGATCAGGGTCGGCATGACGAAGGTGCCGCGTTTGACCTCTTCGGTGTCGGCGATCGCTACCTGGTAAACATTGCGACCTTTATCGCGCATGCCCTGGATGTGCTTGTCGATGCCTGCCTTGGCTTCGGCGTCGATCACCGGGCCGATGTCCACGGACAGGCGCTCCGGGTTGCCGAGACGGCTTTCCGCCATGGCACCTTTGAGCATTTCGATGACACGATCCGCGGAATCTTCCTGCAAGCACAGTACCCGCAGCGCCGAGCAACGCTGACCGGCGCTGTCGAAGGCCGAGGACACCACGTCGATCACAACTTGTTCGGTCAGTGCCGAGGAGTCGACGATCATCGCGTTCTGGCCACCGGTTTCGGCGATCAGCGGAATCGGGCGGCCCTGGCTATCGAGACGTCCAGCGATGTTGCGTTGCAGCAGACGCGCGACTTCGGTGGAACCGGTGAACATCACGCCTTTGACGCGCTCATCGCCAACCAGACCGGCGCCGACGGTTTCACCGCGACCCGGCAGCAGTTGCAGCACGCCTTCCGGGATGCCAGCTTCGAGCAGCAAACGCACGGCTTGCGCGGCCACCAGCGGAGTTTGCTCGGCAGGCTTGGCCAATACCGGGTTACCGGCAGCCAATGCCGCAGCGACTTGGCCGCTGAAGATTGCCAGTGGGAAGTTCCACGGGCTGATGCATACGACTGGGCCCAATGGACGGTGGGCGTCGTTGCTGAAATCGTTGCGCGCCTGCACCGCGTAGTAACGCAGGAAATCGACGGCTTCGCGGACTTCGGCGATGGCGTTGGCGAAGGTCTTGCCGGCTTCGCGAGCCAGCAGGCCCATCAGTGGCTGGATCTCGCCTTCCATCAAGTCAGCGGCACGTTCCAGAATCGCTGCACGCTCGGCGGGCGGGGTGGCCTGCCAGATCGGTGCTGCGTTCAGCGCGCATTGAATGGCGTTGTCGACGTCTTCGACAGTGGCTTCCTGAACATGACCGACCACATCACGGTGATCCGCCGGGTTCAGCACGGCTGCCGGGGTTTCAGTGCTGGAAGCGCAACCGAGCATCGGCGCAGCTTTCCAGTCGGTGTGGGCAGTGGCGAGCAAGGCGCAGGACAGCGAAGCCAGACGATGTTCGTTGGCCATGTCGATGCCGCTGGAGTTGGCACGTTCGGCACCGTACAGGTCACGCGGCAGCGGAATGCGCGGGTGCGGCAGGCCGAAACCACCTTCCACGGTCGCCATCTGCTCGATCTGCGCCACTGGATCGGCCACCAGCTCCTGAATCGAAATCGACTGATCGGCAATACGGTTGACGAACGAAGTGTTCGCGCCGTTTTCCAGCAAGCGACGTACGAGGTAGGCGAGCAGGGTCTCGTGAGTACCGACCGGCGCGTACACGCGGCACGGACGGTTCAGCTTGCCTTCGGAAACTTTGCCTACAACTTGTTCGTAAAGCGGTTCGCCCATGCCGTGCAGGCACTGGAATTCGTACTGGCCGGGGTAATAGTTCTGACCGGCAATGTGGTAAATGGCCGACAGGGTGTGGGCGTTGTGCGTGGCGAACTGCGGGTAAATGACTTCCGGTACCGACAGCAGTTTGCGTGCGCAAGCGATGTAGGAAACGTCGGTGTACACCTTGCGGGTGTACACCGGATAGCCTTCCAGGCCTTCGACCTGGGCGCGCTTGATTTCGCTGTCCCAGTACGCGCCTTTCACCAGACGGATCATCAGGCGATGACGGCTGCGACGGGCCAGATCGATCACGTAGTCGATCACGTACGGGCAACGCTTCTGGTAAGCCTGGATGACGAAACCGATGCCGTTCCAGCCGGTCAGTTGCGGCTCGAAGCAGAGGCGCTCAAGCAGATCCAGCGACAGTTCGAGGCGGTCGGCTTCTTCGGCGTCGATGTTCAGGCCGATATCGTATTGCTTGGCAAGCAGGGTCAGCGACAGCAGTCGCGGGTACAACTCGTCCATCACACGTTCGTACTGCGCACGGCTGTAACGCGGGTGCAGTGCCGACAGCTTGATGGAGATGCCCGGGCCTTCATAAATCCCACGACCGTGGGAGGCTTTGCCGATCGAGTGAATGGCTTGTTCGTACGACGCCAGGTACTTCTGCGCGTCGTGTTCGGTCAGCGCCGCTTCACCGAGCATGTCGTAGGAATAACGGAAGCCCTTGGCTTCGAACTTGCTCGCATTGGCCAGCGCTTCGGCGATGGTTTCGCCGGTGACGAACTGCTCGCCCATCAGGCGCATGGCCATGTCGACGCCCTTGCGGATCATCGGCTCGCCGCTCTTGCCGATGATGCGGCTCAGCGACGAGGTCAGGCCGGCTTCGTTGTGCGTCGAGACCAGTTTGCCGGTCAGCAGCAGGCCCCAGGTGGCGGCGTTGACGAACAGCGACGGGCTGTTGCCCAAGTGCGGATGCCAGTTACCGGTGCTGATCTTGTCGCGGATCAGCGCATCGCGAGTGCCCTTGTCCGGGATACGCAGCAGCGCTTCGGCCAGGCACATCAGTGCCACGCCTTCCTGGGACGACAAGGAAAATTCCTGCAGCAGACCCTGAACAATGCCTGCACGACCGCCGGCACTTTTCTGGTTACGCAGTTTTTCCGCGATGGAGGCAGCAAGCTTGTTGGTAGCTTCAGCCATGGCGACCGGCAGGCGGGCCTGTTCGATCAGCATCGGCACCACTTCCGGCTCGGGGCGACGGTAAGCAGCGGTGATCGAAGCGCGCAGAACGGACTGCGGCAGGATGCTCTCGGCAAATTCGAGGAAGCATTGGTGGGCGTGATCGGTGTGGACTTCGCCTGCCTCATCGGCGTCCTTGGCGGTCAAACCGTTCAGCTCGGTCAGGGTTGCACCACCCTCGAGTTTCTCCAGGTAATTGAAAATTGCCTGCTTGATCAGCCAGTGCGGTGTGCGATCAATCGAGGTCGCGGCCGCCTTCAGGCGCTCGCGTGTCGGGTCATCGAGTTTGACCCCAAGGGTGGTGGTAGCCATATTTTTATCCTCATGGTTGCCACAGTTGCGTGGCATCAGCTGGCCGCAAGATTAGCCGCGCGCTGAAAGAGGTGCAACCGGGTGCAACCCTTTTTTTGTCGGAAAAATAAACGCTTCGTCAGGAATTATTTTCTGGTACTGAAGTGCCGCACTTGCTTGGTGCTTTTGCTTCTAGCAAAGCGCTCGGACTGCGCTAAAAGGGAGCAAAAACCGCTTATTTCTCGGTATATCCGACTAGGTGCAACTAATTCTCACGAAACTGGTTGCACCTTTTTTACTTTGTTGCATAGCATTCGCGCCCAAGGTGCAACCGGTATAAACCGGTGCATCGGCTGGTGGCTTTCCTGGGGAAACATCAGTCCTAAATGCGCGGGATCTGAAATCGTCTGCCAAACGTCGTCGTTTGCGTGCGGTTGATCACCGCTGCTACATAAAAACAAAGCCAGGGCGTAACTAATGAGCGTAAGCAATCCAACACTGATCACGTTCGTGATCTACATCGCAGCAATGGTGCTGATCGGCTTCATGGCCTATCGCTCCACCAACAACCTTTCTGACTATATTCTTGGCGGCCGTAGCCTGGGCAGCGTTGTTACTGCACTGTCTGCCGGTGCTTCCGACATGAGCGGCTGGTTGCTGATGGGCCTGCCGGGCGCCATCTACATGTCCGGTCTGTCCGAAAGCTGGATCGCCATCGGCCTGATCGTCGGTGCCTACCTGAACTGGTTGTTCGTCGCCGGCCGTCTGCGCGTGCAGACCGAGCACAACGGTGATGCCCTGACCCTGCCGGACTACTTTTCCAGCCGTTTCGAAGATAAAAGCGGCTTGCTGCGCATTATTTCGGCCATCGTGATTCTGGTGTTCTTCACCATTTACTGCGCATCCGGCATCGTCGCTGGCGCCCGTCTGTTCGAAAGCACCTTCGGCATGTCCTACGAGACCGCGCTGTGGGCCGGTGCTGCAGCGACAATTGCCTACACCTTCGTCGGCGGTTTCCTCGCGGTAAGCTGGACTGACACCGTACAAGCCACGCTGATGATTTTCGCGCTGATCCTCACGCCGATCATCGTGCTGCTGGCCACCGGTGGCGTCGACACCACGTTCCTGGCGATCGAAGCACAGGACCCAAGCAACTTCGACATGCTTAAAGGCACCACCTTCATCGGCATCATCTCGCTGATGGGCTGGGGTCTGGGCTACTTCGGTCAGCCGCACATCCTCGCGCGTTTCATGGCGGCGGATTCGGTGAAATCGATCGCCAAGGCGCGTCGCATCTCCATGACCTGGATGATCCTGTGCCTGGGCGGCACCGTGGCGGTGGGCTTCTTCGGTATCGCGTACTTCTCGGCGCACCCGGAAGTGGCCGGTCCCGTCACCGAGAACCACGAGCGTGTGTTCATCGAACTGGCGAAAATCCTCTTCAACCCATGGATTGCCGGTGTGTTGCTGTCGGCGATTCTGGCCGCTGTGATGAGCACCCTGAGCTGCCAGTTGCTGGTGTGCTCGAGCGCCCTGACCGAAGACTTCTACAAAACCTTCCTGCGTAAATCCGCTTCGCAACTGGAGCTGGTCTGGGTCGGCCGCGCCATGGTGCTGTTGGTTGCCCTGATCGCCATCGCCTTGGCGGCCAACCCGGAAAACCGCGTACTGGGCCTGGTGTCCTACGCCTGGGCTGGTTTCGGTGCCGCGTTCGGTCCGGTGGTGCTGATCTCGGTAATCTGGAAAGGCATGACCCGCGACGGTGCACTGGCCGGTATCCTGGTCGGCGCAATCACTGTTGTGGTGTGGAAGCATTTCGAGGTGATGGGTCTGTACGAAATCATCCCGGGCTTCATCTTCGCCAGCCTGGCCATCTTCATCGTCAGCAAGCTCGGCTCGCCGACCACTGGCATGGTGCAGCGCTTCGAAGCGGCGGAAAAAGATTTCCACCTGAACAAGTAATTGTTCTGAGCTGACGCTCACCCGAAAACGGCCCGTTTCCTACAGGAGACGGGCCGTTTTTTATTGCCTGCAATTTCTTGCGGACACTGGAGAAACCTGTGGGAGCTGGCTTGCCAGCGATGAGGTCGACACATCCAACACATTGGGTGACTTACACACCACCATCGCTGGCAAGCCAGCTCCCACAGGGTTTGGTGGTGAAGTTGGGGGATTTGTCTGTAGTCGAAGGCGCCGGTTTTTGCAGGGGCTTTCGTAAATGGAAGTAGGGCAAATCTGATTTCCCCATCACCCACTCAATACCCCTTGCCCCTCATGCAGAATCGCCCGCCCTCACTCTGCAGAGAAACATCGGATGTTCGCGCCTGCCAATCAACCGCGCTTCACGTTGACCCTCGAAGGCGCCCAACATGACCTCAAGGTCCTTGAGTTCACGGGTAAGGAAGCCATCAGCCAACCCTTTCGTTTCGAGCTGGAGCTGGTCAGTGAGCGACCCGATCTGGACCTTGAAAGCCTGCTGCACTGTCAGGCGTTTCTGAGTTTTGATGCCGACGGTTCCGGCGTCCACGGTCAGATTTATCAGGTCGGGCAGGGCGATTCCGGGAAACGTCTGACGCGTTATCACGTGAGCCTGGTACCGCGTCTGACGTACCTTGGGCATCGGATCAATCAGCGTATTTTTCAGCACCTCAGCGTTCCGCAAATCATTGAGCGGATCCTCAAGGATCACGCGATCCTGCGCGATGCCTTCCAGTTCCAACTCGGCAGCGACTACCCGCCGCGTGATTATTGTGTGCAGTACGCCGAGAGTGATCTGGCGTTCATCCAGCGCTTGTGCGCTGAAGTCGGCATTCATTACCACTTTCAGCACAGCCCGGAAGGCCACTTGTTGGTGTTCGGCGATGACCAGACCGTGTTTCCGCGACTCGCCGAGCCGACGCTGTATCTGCCCGGCAGCGGCATGGCCGGTGGCGCCCCGGCGATCAAGCGTTTCAACGTGCGCGTGGAAACCCGCAGCAGCGTGGTCACGCGGCGCGACTACAACTTCATCAAGCCGCGCCTGCAACTGGAAAGTCGCGTTGACGGCGAGCAACGCCCGGTACTGGAGGATTACCACTTTCCCGGCCAATTCAACGACCGTGAAACCGGCAAGCACCTCGCCCAGCGCGCACTCGAAAGGCACGTTGCCGATTACCGTCAGGCCGAAGGCATCAGCGACGAATCCTCGCTGGTGTGCGGACATTTCCTACAGCTCACTGACCATCCGCGCCACGACTGGAATGATCTGTGGCTACTCACCGCCGTCGAGCACCATGGCCGTCAGCCGCAAGTGCTGGAGGAATCGGTCACCAGTGATGGGGAAGAATTCCAGGGGTACCGTAATACCTTTCTCGCCACGCCGTGGGCAGTGTTCTTTCGCCCGCCGCTGGGCCCGGAAAAACCGCGAATGCTCGGTTATCAACCGGCGGTTGTCACCGGCCCGAAAGACACCGAGATCCACTGTGATGAGTATGGCCGGGTCAAAGTGCAATTGGCCTGGGATCGTGATGGCGAGCTGAACGAGCATTCCAGTTGCTGGCTGCGCGTTGCCACCGGCTGGGCCCATGATCGTTATGGCAGCGTGCTGATTCCACGGGTCGGCATGGAAGTACTGGTCGGCTTCATCGACGCCGATGCCGACAAACCGCTGGTGATGGGCTGTCTGCCCAACGCCGCGACGCCGGTGCCGCTCGATCTTCCGGCCGACAAGACTCGCAGTATCTTCCGCAGCCAAAGCAGCCCTGGCGGCGGCGGTTACAACGAACTGCGCATCGAGGATCGCAAAGGCGCCGAAGAAATCTACCTGCGCGCCCAGCGCAACTGGACGCAGCACGTGTTGCACGATCAACAGGTGCAGGTCGATAACCAGCGCAGCATTGTCGTCACCGGCACCGCGCGGCATGAATTGAAGGCCGATGAACAACGCATCACCCACGGCCAGCGGCAAACCGCAGTGCGGCAGGACGATCACCTGAGCGTGACCGGCGACCGGCATATTCGTGTCAGCAGTCAGGCGCTCAGTGCCAGCGGGCAATTTCATGTCAGCGCTGGCCAGCAAGTGGTCATCGATGGTGGTGCGAGCGCAACCATTCAGGCCGGTGGGCAGTGGATCAACATCGGCCCTGGGGGGATTTTCAGCAGCGTGCCGATCATGGTCGGTGGCGCACCGATGGTGCCCATGAGTGCCGCGCCCGTTATGCCGGGGTTGCCGGAGAAACTGGCGGCAGCGCCCGCC
>NZ_AKJD01000016.1 GCF_000282515.1 Pseudomonas sp. GM80 | reverse complement strand
TCGCAGCGAAATGTGGCGGCTCCAACAGTCAAGGAGCTTCACAATGATCAAACCAACGCCTAACCCGCCCGAATCCGATCTCACCTCCCCCTACGAATCCCTCGATTCGAAAAAACTCAACGACGCCGCCGACCGCGCTCTCGATCACTACCTCTGCCCGCCGGGCTCCACGCCACCGCCTCGTAAACCCCGCAGGATGTACGCCGTTACCGCCGACTTCAAAAACGAGGAGCTGCTGGTCGATGCCTGCGAAACCCTCGCTTGCGCAAGAAACATCGCCAATGACTTCGCCCATCTCATACCAGCGTCGCAGCGCCGGACGCTGTTGGGCATTGCGCAACTGATCATGCTCGGGGAGCTGGCGGTGAATCGGGTGCTGGATAATCTGCAATTGCCGAGCTAATCCTCGCCCTTCACTACACTGAGATCTGTAGGAGCTGCCGAAGGCTGCGATCTCTTGATGGTGGGACGCGGAGCGTCCCCGGCGGCATTCCCACGCGGAGCATGGGAACGATCAAGATCGCAGCCTTCGGCAGCTCCTACAGAGGTGTGCGGCGAAAAAAAGCGCCGAGCAGTGAATTATTTCGTGTCCTCATGTATCTGAGCCAAAGAGCACGCGCCATCAAATCGATGGCATTTACGCGGCAAGATGGATCAGCAAAGAGAATACCCGGATGAAATCACGCAAAAAAACCGTCAAGCCGATCGGCCTGAACGACATCACCATTGTCGACGACGCCAAGATGCGCAAGGCGATCACCGCCGCCGCACTGGGCAATGCCATGGAATGGTTCGACTTTGGTGTCTACGGCTTTGTCGCCTATGTGCTCGGCAAAGTGTTCTTCCCCGGCGCCGATCCCGGCACGCAGATGATCGCCGCGCTGGCGACGTTCTCCGTGCCCTTCCTGATCCGGCCGCTGGGCGGTTTGTTTTTTGGCGCGCTGGGCGACAAGTACGGACGGCAGAAAGTCCTCGCCGCGACCATCGTGATCATGTCGCTGAGTACCTTTACCATCGGCCTGATCCCGTCCTATGCCTCGATCGGCATCTGGGCGCCGATCCTGTTGTTGCTGGCGAAAATGGCTCAAGGGTTCTCGGTCGGTGGTGAATACACCGGTGCGTCGATCTTCGTTGCCGAGTACGCGCCGGATCGCAAACGCGGTTTCCTCGGCAGCTGGCTGGACTTCGGCTCGATTGCCGGTTTCGTCTTCGGTGCCGGTGTGGTGGTGTTGATCTCGACGACGCTGGGCGAAGCCAAGTTTGAAGAATGGGGCTGGCGCCTGCCGTTCTTCCTCGCCCTGCCGCTGGGCATGATCGGCCTCTACTTGCGCCATGCGCTGGAAGAAACCCCGGCGTTCCAGCAGCACGTCGAAAAACTCGAACAGGGTGACCGCGAAGGCCTGGCCCGTGGCCCGAAAGTGTCGTTCAAGGAAGTCGCGACCAAACACTGGCGCAGCCTGATGACCTGCATCGGCGTGGTGGCCGTGACCAACGTCACCTACTACATGCTGCTCACCTACATGCCGAGCTACCTGTCGCACAACCTGCACTACAGCGAAAACCGTGGTGTGCTGATCATCATCGCGATCATGGTCGGCATGCTGTTCGTGCAGCCCTTGATCGGTTTCGTCAGCGACAAGATCGGCCGCAAGCCTTTCATCGTCGTCGGCAGCATCGGCTTATTCATTCTGGCGATTCCGGCGTTCATGCTGATCAACAGCGGCAAGATCGGCTTGATCTTCGCCGGCCTGCTGATGCTGGCGGTGCTGCTGAACTTCTTTATCGGTGTCATGGCTTCTACCCTGCCAGCGATGTTCCCCACGCACATTCGCTACAGCGCATTGGCCGCAGCTTTCAACGTCTCGGTGCTGATTGCGGGTTTGACGCCGACCGTGGTTGCCTGGTTGGTTGAAAGCACCAACGACCTGTACATGCCGGCGTATTACCTGATGGTCATCGCCGTGGTCGGCCTGGTCACCGGCGTGACCATGAAGGAAACTGCCAACAAGCCCCTGCGTGGCGCTGCACCGGCGGCCTCGGACCTTGAGGAAGCCAAGGAACTGCTGCAAGAACACCACGACAACATCGAGCAGAAAATCGAAGACATCGACGCCGAAATCGCCGCGCTGGAAGCCAAGCGCCAAGAGTTGGCGCAACAGCATCCGCGAATCGACTGAGGCCAGATCGAACCGCACTCAGCAGAGAACATGCTCGTCATTGTGGCGAGGGTGCTTGCTCCCGAACTCTCCAGGCATCATGCGTGGGACGCTTCGCCCCCCCCCCCCAGCGGGAGCAAGCGTCCTCGCCACCTGTCATTTCTCCCCTCAAGCCATATCAAACATGTCGCCCGGCATCAGCTAGCCTTGAATGCGCCTCGCCCGTCATTCAAGGAGCCGTCATGTTCAAGTTCATCAAGACCACCGTCATCGGTGGGCTGTTGTTTATCCTGCCGCTGGTGCTGATCGTCGTGTTGATCGAAAAAGCCATTCACCTGCTGCGCGGCCCCGTCGAGAAGCTGCTGCCGATGTTCAAGGGTTTTGATGTGGCTGGCGTCACGCTGGTGACCGTTGCCACGTTGTTGGGGCTGATCGTCCTGTGTTTTCTCGCCGGATTGCTCGCGCGCACTTCAGTGGCGGCGCGGGCGCTGGAGGCCACCGAGAACAAGTTGCTGAGCAATTTGCCGGGCTATCAGCTATTCAAGGACACCACCGCGCGGTTTGCCGGGATGGAAAACGAAGAGGGTTCGAAGGTCGGCATGATTGCCGAAGGCGAAGGCTTTCGGCTGTGCCTGATCGTCGAAAGCGTGGATGACTGGCTGACGATTTTCATGCCGGACGGTGGTCCTGCCGGCGGCACCGCCGGTGAGGTACGGCTGGTGCCTGCCGCGCAAGTCATCGTCAGCGATCTGTCGTGGCTGACGCTGGCCACTGGTTTGCGCCGTGGCGGGCGCGGGATGTTGGCGCAGATGCAACCCTGGCTGCCGAAAGCCTGAAAGCCTCAGCCCTGCTCAAGGTGCATTGACCACCACATACGTCACATCACTGCCCTGATACTGCGGCTGGTACCAGGTCGAGCCGCATTGCATGTAGGCAACGTTGTAGCGAATCACCTGCACGCAACTGCTGGGCATTTGCGCCGGGGTGAAAATCGAGCCGACCACCGCCGCCGTCACCGCGACTGTCGCCGTTACGGCCGCTGCCGTCGCAATTGGATGGTAGTTATCGTCGTAGCCATAACGGCCATGGCCGTCGACATCGATGTCGACATCGCGGTGATTGTCGATATTGACGTTACGGTTGACGTTGCGATTGCTGTTGTTGACGTAAGTGCGGTTGCCGACATTGTTGCCGGCATTAACCCGATTGCCGGCGTTCACCCGGTTATTCGCATTCACCCGATTATTGGCGTTCACATTATTGGCCCGCTGCGGTGCGTTGACCCGCTGCGCCCGTTGCGCATTCGGTGCCGGCGCGCGGTTGACGTTGGCACGGGCGTGCCCTTGAGCACGTTGCGGCCGGGCGTCGGCCTCGGCGACATAACCTGTGGTCAACAGCGTTGCGGCGGCCAGCGACAACAACAGACTCCACGTCATCGACTTGTTCATGTCACTGCCCTCCCTGATCGCTGGCTTTTTTAAACGCAATCGCCACATCGCCCTTGCCCGGTTTGAAGGTGAATTGCGTCTCCGGGATGGTCGGCTTGAGGTTCCACTGATACACCGCGCTGTACTCGGGATAGCTCTTCTCGTCCGTGGTGGTGATCACCAGTTTGCACGGCAAGGGTTTGTCGGAACGGGTTAGCCACAGTTGCCAGTCGATGCCTTCCTGGCGAAACGCCAAGTGGTCGCAGAGCTGGCCCTTGATGATCGACGGGCCTACGTACAACGCAGCTTTCAAGGCATCGATCTGTGCCTGATCGCTGCCGAACAGAAACAGATCCTCCATCGGCACCTGCACACCGTAGAAGTTCTCGACCCTGTGCAGGGTTTCCGCCACGGTGGCCGGGGCGTCGACTGTGGTGTAGTACTTCAGGTACGGCGAATACTGGGTGAGTTTTTTGCCGTTGTAGAAGAACTCGCGGGTGCGCACATCGCCTTCGCTTTTCGCGTACAGACGATCGTGGCCGACCACTTTCAGGGTGTTGGCAGACTCCGTCTTGATCTTCTGCCCGGACTCCAGAACCGTGTCGCGCGAGACCTGGGCATCTACCTGAAATTTCGGCAGGCTGCGCAGGTAATTGCCCATGTCGATGAGCTTGTCGACCACCTGCGGATTGATCAGCGGCGCGTCATCGGTAGCCTCGGGCGCAGGGCTGGCGGGCGGGTCTTCGGCGCGCACGGGCGGCGCGAGAACCAGCGTGAACATCAGGCAGACAATACTGGCTGGGGTTTTCATCGGTTCCGCTCCTGTCCCTGCGTTGGGCGTTGCGCCCCGAGGGCGACTGACTGACCAGCCTAGACCGCAGAGTTGTTGTGCGCCAATGCGCACAAAGGCCTTGCCCACTGATAGCCAAAGGCTGCTACGCCACGTATCTCCAAGGCCCTGAAATAGCGGCTTGGACGCTGGAAAACCGTAAGAAACGACCTACGCTGAATTTGTCCGTCGCCCGGCGTCGGCACTCATTGGAAGGATTCAGCAGGCAGTACGAGGGCCGATCATGCAAGGTTCACGCGGTGGATTTTCCGGCGCTCATTTGCGCCCGCAGCGTCAGTCACTGGCGCTGGAACCCCGAATTCTGTTCGACGGCGCTGCCGCCTCGGCGACGGTCGACCAGCATCACAGCGATCCCGCCGCTCCGCCGGCCGCTGCCGAGGCTCAGGTGCCGCACGCCACGCCCACCGAAGGCCGCGCCGCCAGCGAGCAAGGACCGTCGGCCGCGCGCAACTTGCTGGTGATCGACAGTCGCATTGAAAACCGTGATCAGTTGCTTGCGCAATTACCCGGCAATGTCACCGCGATTGTGGTGAATGTCGGCGAAGACGGCCTGGCCGCGATCTCCGCCGCATTGGCGCAACTGGGCAAGGTCGATTCGATTCAGATCATGTCCCACGGCGCCGCCGGGCAATTTACCCTGGGCAACCGCACCGTCAGCTCGGACAACATCGATTCGCTGGGCAAAACCCTCGAACAGTGGCGCAGCAACCTGACCCAAGGTGCGGACATTCAGTTGTACGGCTGCGATGTCGGCGCCGGTGCGGCCGGGCAAACCCTGGTCAATGAACTCGCGCGCTGGACCGGCGCCGATGTCGGCGCCTCCAGCAATGACACCGGCAGCAGCAAGGCCGGCGGCGACTGGACGCTGGAAACCAAAGTCGGTGACATCGACAAGAGCATCGCCATCAGCAGCCTCGCGATGACGCATTTCGACGGCTTGCTGGCCGACGCCGCGCCAACCGCCACGGTATCCACCGGCGGCAGCGATGTGCTGCTCGGCGACCGATTCACCTTCACCGTGAATTTCAGCAACACCTCGACGCAGGTGGGTTACGCGCCGTTCATCAACCTGGCAATGCCGGTCACCGGCAAGGATGGCAATGACGGCGTCAATTTCATCTCCGCCACCTACCTGGGGCAAAACCTGATCAGCCATGTGGTGACGTTCGATGCCAACGGCAACGCCACGCACCCTCTGGCCAAAGACGCCAATGGCAACTTCCTGATCATCAACGCTGCTACTTACGGCATGCGCGCCGGTGACAAACTGGTGGTGATCGAACTGCCCTTCGCCAGTGTCACCAATCAGCAACCGGTGATCGGCGTGCAGATCACCGCCAGCCTCAGCAACCTGGCGGACACCGCGTTCTCCAACGGCACCCCCGACCTGACCATTCGTGCCAGCGGCGGCTTTCAGTTCGGCAACGATGCGCTGGACAACCCGACCAATGATCCCAGCCTGATTCAGGCCGGCACCGCCGCTTTCGTCGTACACCCGACGGTGATTACGGTCAGCGAAACCATCAATGCCCCGGAAGGCGAAACCGCTACCGGCCCCAACTACGTGCGCACGCTGACCCTGTCGGCGACCCCGGCACCCGGCCAGACGCTGACCAACGTCGTGATCACCCAACCGCTGCCGGACAACATCCAGGTCAACTCGATCACCCCCGGCGCCGGCGGCCGAGTGACGTCGATTACCCTGCACGACGGCACCGTGGTGACCGGTGCGGCGCAAATCGCCGTGCTGATTGCGGCCAACGACGTCTACATCAATTCGTTCACTGTCACCTACGACAGCCTCACCGGCAAGACCGATACCGTAGTCGCGTTCTACGTGCCGGAAGTCGATGCCAACGGCCAGCCCGTCATCAATCCGGTGACCGGCGATGCCGTGACGGTCACCCTCGGCGCGCCAACCGCTTCCGGCCAGTGGGTGCCGCTGGACCCGCGTGACCTCACTGCGCCAAACACCACCATCGACTTCAGCGGCACCGGCCAAAGCACGCAATTCATCGCCAAATCGATCACGCTGGTGAAAAACGCGACGATGCAGAACGACGTCGGCCACACCGGCATCAGCCCCGGCGACACGCTGCAATACACCCTGAACCTGGCGATTTCCGACTACTTTGCCTTCGGCAAGGACTTCTTCAACGAAGGCCAATTGGTGATTCGCGATCAGCTCAGCGACGGCCAGACGTTGAGCGGCACGCCGACCCTGACCGTTACCATCAACGGTGTGGTGCAGACCATTACGCTGGTCACCAGCGTGGTCAATAATGCCGATGGCACGACCTCAATGGTCTTCGACATCGCACAATCGCTGCGCAATGCGTTTTCCAATGTTCGCGGCTGGCTCAACGGCGATCTGGCCTTCGACGACACGTTGCAAGGCGCGGTGGTGGCGGTGTTGAGCTATTCGGCCATCGTCGGCCAGACCTATAAGCCGCCATCGGGCAACCCGCACCCGGACATCAACGAAGGTGACGAACTGGGCAACACCGCCACGGTTGACGGCACGCTGTTGCAGGATCAATTCAACCTCACCGGCGAAAGCGAAACCGACGGTTCCGCTACCACCAGTGTGATTCCGACCAGCACCGTCGATATCAGCCTGGTCGAGGTCAACAACGGCGCACCACCGGGCAATGGCGAATTACGCCCCGGCGATGAAGTGACCTTCGAGCTGAGCTACGATCTGGTCACCGGCGATTACGAGCAATTCAAACTGACGGCTTACCTGCCGCTGCCGTTGTTCAATGTCACCGGGATTACCTGGGGTTCGGGCGGTGACGTCGGCCAATGGGAATTGGGCGCAGGCAATACCAATGCCGGTGGCGTGGTCAGCGTGACCAGCGCCAATGGCAACTCGGTGGTGTTCGATTTCGGCAGTTTCGCCACCAATACCACCACGGGCAGCCGCATCGTCATTCGCTTCACCGTCAGAGTGGGCGATCAACCGTTTGCCGATCAGCGTTCGCTGGACGTCCTCGCGCAATCGAGCCAGCAGACCACCCTCACTGACCGCACGCTGATTTCCTCGGACGTGGTGGCGATTGTTTCGGTCGCCGAGCCGGTGCTGAATATCAAGCACGGCGTGGTCTCCGGCTCCAACGGCACGGTGACCGGCACCACGGGGAGCTGGAACCCGCCGGGCAGCACCGGCAAACCGTTCAATGGCAGCGTCACTGAGCTTTCGGCGGTCGATGGCAACATCAATAACATCGACGGTGCCGACCGTCTGCGTCTGGTCACCGCCATCGAAAACAGCGGTGGCGGTGGCGCGTTTGACGTCAGCACCAGCATCACCCTGCCCTCCGGCCTGAGTTTCGTCGGCGGCAGTCTGGCGGCGGCCAACCTGCAGATCTATCGCGGCGACGGCACCTTGCTGGTGTTGGGCACCGACTACAGCGTCAGCGGCAACCAGATCACCTTCCTCGATGCCGGCGGCCAGGCCAGTCTGTTGGCCGGGCGCAGCGGCACGGCAGCCGATACCAGCGGTGCCAATCTGGTAGTGATCAGCTATGACGTCGTGGTCAGCGCGACCATCGAGGCCAGCCGCAGCCTGCAAACCACGGCAACCCTGAGTAATTACGCCAGCGTCAACGACGGCACCGACTTCACCCCGACCGACCTCACCGACCTGGCCAGCCAGCAGGTCGCCGCCCCGGTGATCAGCAAAGTGTTCGCTGACGGCACGCTGGACGCTGGCGATTCCAGCGCCGCCCATACCAGCGGCAGCGATCTGGTGATTGGCGAAAGCATGCGCTATGACATCGTCATCACCCTGCCGGAAGGCACCACGCAGAATCTGCGCATCGAAGACCTGATTCCACCCGGCATGCGCCTGGACACCAGTTTCAACAACGGACTCGGCTATCAGATCATCACCACGCGTGCCGGCAGTGGCGCGCTCGGCGCCGATTTTGCCGGCAGCGTGCTGGTCGGTGGTTTTACCGGGATTGGCGGCACGTTGGGCGGCGACGGTGTCGACGGGCGCTGGACCTTCAGCGTGTCCAGCGTGTCGGCGGACAACCAGACCGGCAACAACACCTTCGTGATTCGTCTGCAACTGGTGGCCAACAACGTCATTGCCAACCAGGCCAACGTCTCGCTGCAAAACAATGCGCAGTTGATTTTCAGCGACCCGGATGGCGATACGCCAAACGGTGCAGTCGCGGCGGATCGCAACGTTGCCCTGACCGGTGGCCAGCCGACGGTGACCGTGCGCGAGCCGACCCTGCAGGTCAATCAGGTGATCACCTCCACTTCCGGCCTTGGCGGTTATGACCAGGGCGACACGGTGACTTTCAACATCACCATCACTAACGGCAATGGCGCCACCGATTTTAGTGCGTTCGACATCAGTTTCCTCGACACCCTGCCCACTCAACTCAGCAACGTGACGCTGGTCGGCGTGCTGTATCAGAACGGGGCGACCAACAACGGCGGGGTTGCCTTCGAAATTGTCGGCGGCCAGTTGCGCACGGCCAGCGGCGCCAATATCGACATTGCCAAGGGCGGCTCGATCGTTTTGCAACTCAGCGGCGTGGTCAACGCCAGTGCTGCGGCGTTATCGAATATCGCCAACGTTGCCAGTGTGCAATGGACCAGCCTCGACGGCCCGGACAGCGGCGAACGCAGCGGCGTCGATGGCGTGCTCAATGGCGGCACCCTCAACGATTACCGCAACCTGTCGACCCTGCTGATTCCGGTGGCCCAGGCGATCGAGATTTCCCGCGTGGGTGGCTTGCCGGACACCGCTGCGCCCTCGCCGACCACCGCGACGGTCGAACAAGTGACCGTCGGCGAAGTGATCCGCTATCGCGTGGTGGTGCTGGTGCCCGAGGGCAACAACCCCAACTATCAAATACAAATTACCCTGGCCAACGGCTTGCAGTTCATTTCGCCGGATGCGCTGGTGAATGCCTTGCGCATTGCCTTCATTTCCAACGGTGGGTTGACCAGCGACGCCAACCTGATCGTCGGCGGCACGCTGAACATTGATGGCAATGAAAACAGTCCCGAGGCGCTGCCGATCACGGCCGATCTGTCGGGCCTCGCACCGCAAGGCATCTTCGACCCGAGCCGGCTGACCATCATCACCAACCCGGATGGCAGCCAGGTGGTGACGTTCAACCTGGGCAACGTGGTCAACGGCAATGGCAACGATGACGACCTCGAAGGCATTTCCATCGAGTTCAACGTCAGGGTTACCAACATCGCCGCCAACATTGCCGGTGCACAACTGGCAGTCACCGCGCAGGAAATCGTCAATGGCGCCGGCCGTGCGGTCAGTGACACGGTGTTTGAGCGCGTGGTCGAGCCGGGTTTCAGCGGCCTCGACAAGCAAATCGTCACCTTCAATCCGAACCCCGGCGGCAGTACCGGCAACGCCACGGTGCAACTGAGTTTTACCCAGAACGGCGGCCTGCCGGCGTTCGATGCCAACGTCAGCGACAGCTTTGCCGGCGGCAGCAATTACACCCTGCTCAGCGTCAGCATCAATGGCGTGAGTTACGGCCCGGGCAATCTGCCGGCGGGTATCAGTTTCAGCACCAGCGGGGGCCTGAGCGTCAACTTCGACCAACTGGATGTCGGCGCGCAGATTCAGGTGCGCTATTCGGTCGACCTGCCCAATTCCACGGTTGTCGCCAGCAGCAACGCCACACTGACCTGGAGCAGCCTGCCGGAAGATTTCACCAGTTGGGGCGGCAACAGCGTCGGTGTCGATGGCACCACCACCGGCGAACGTACTGGCAGCAGCGTTGGCCCGAACCAATATATCTTGCGTGATAACGCCGGCCTCGGCGTGATCAGCGGCACGTTGTGGAACGACACCGCCAGCCCGACCGCCAGCGTCACCCCGGACGGCGCCGGTCTGGCCGGGCAAACCGTGACCCTGACCTGGGCCGGCGCCGACGGGCGTCTCGATACCACCGCCGACAACCTGCAGTTCACCACCGTCACCGACGCCAACGGTCAGTACCGCTTCGGCGTCTTGCCACTGGGCGTGTTCCGCATTGACGTGCCTGCGGGGCTGGTCAGTTATCCGCAACCGGTGGGTGACCTGCGCGTGCGCGTCGACAGTGATGCCGGCACCCTCGGCCAGATCACAATCACGTTGGGCGATGCCGACACGCAAAGTGCCAACGCCGGTTATGTCGAACAGAACGACGCGCCGGTCAACACCCTCCCCGGCAGCCAAAACGGTCAGGAAGACGTGGTGCTGAACATCGGCGGCATCAGTGTCGCCGACGTCGATGCCGACCGTGACCCGAACGCCAACGACCGCGCCATCAGCGTTATTCTCACGGTCACTCACGGCACGCTATTCCTTGGCGCGACAGTGCCCGGTGTCACGGTCAGCGGGGCCAATACCGTGAGCATGACCCTGACCGGCAACGTTGCCGATATCAACACCGCGCTGGCCAGCCTGCGTTATCTGGGCAATGCCAACTTCAATGGCACCGACACCCTGACCGTGCTCAGCAACGATCGCGGCAACTACGGCGATGCCGATGGCGACGGCATTCCCGGCACGGCCGCCGATGCGTTGACGGACACCGACACCCTGCAAATCGTCCTCGCCGCCGTCAACGACAACCCGGTCGGCGTCAACGACAGCGCCACGGCCCTGGAGGCCGGCGGTACCAACAACGCCTCCGCCGGTATCGACCCGCGCGGCAATGTGCTGAGCAATGACACTGACGTCGACATCGCCACCAACGCCGATCAGTTGCACGTGGTCTCGGTCGGCCCGGGTGCCGGCATTCAGACGCCGGTGCTCGGCGTGACCGTAATCAATGGTTTGTACGGCCAATTGGTGATTGGCAGCAACGGCTCCTATCAATACGTCGTCGATAACAACAACGCCGCCGTGCAAGCGCTGCGCGTGTCGGGCCAGACCTTGCAGGACAACTTCAATTACATCCTCGCTGACCTTGCCGGTGAAACCTCGACCGCCACATTGAGCGTGACCATTCAGGGCGCCAACGACACGCCGCAAGGCGTCGATGACGACGGTGTGGCCATCGAGGCCGGCGGTGTCAACAACGGCACACCGGGCAGTGACGCCAGGGGCAACGTGTTGAGCAATGATCTGGACGTCGACAGCGCGGCCAACGGCGAAACCCGCACCGTAATCGGCATTCGCCCGGTGGCCGAGGCCGGTTCCGGCAATTTCACCGCAGTCAGCGGCGCCACGGCGATTGCCGGGCTCTACGGCACCTTGACCATCAATCCCGACGGCACTTACAGCTACGTGGTCAACAACAGCAACGCCACGGTTCAACGCCTGAGTGCCGGGCAACAACTGGTCGAGTTTTTCAGCTATCGGCTGACCGATGCCGGCGGGCTGGATGATGTCGCGCAATTGCGCATCGTCATTCAAGGCGCCAACGACAACCCGGTGGCCAGCGATGACGCCGCCTCGGCGCAGGCCGCCTCCACCAACGGTAGCGCCTCGGAAAGCAATCCCAGCGGCAACGTGATTCAGTTCCCCAGCCGTCCCGGGCCGATCACTCAACCGGGTGGCAACGGCGTCGATCAAGACGTCGATGCCAACGACCAGCCGAGCAGCCAGTTGCTGGTCAATGGCGTGATCAACAAAAGCGAAGCCAGTTACAACCCGGCGGTCGATGTGTTGAGCGGCGTGGCCACCGGCACCACCTCAGCCAACGGCACTGTCGTGACCGGGCTCTACGGCACCTTGCGCATCGGCGCCGATGGCTCGTTTTTCTACGACGTCGACAGCACCAATGCGGCGGTTCAGGCCCTGGCACCGGGGCAGACTCTGACCGAGTTTTTCACCTATCGCGTCACCGACACCGCCGGCCTGACCGACACCGCGCAACTGGTTATCACCGTGCACGGCGTCAACGACCCACCCGTGGCGCAAAACGTGATTGCCGTTGCCACCGAAGCCGGCGGCCTCAACAACCTCACACCGGGCGTCAATCCGTCAGGCGATGTCACGGCCAATGACACCGACCCCGATGGCGATCCATTGACGGTGACGCTGATCAAGTCTGGCGCCAGCGGCGATCCGGGCACGCCCATCGCCGTGAATCTCGGTGGCACGGTGATAGCCGGGCTGTACGGCACGCTGACGATTTTCCCCGACGGCAGCTACGTCTACGAAGTCGACAACAGCAACCCCGACGTGCAGGCCCTGCGCCGCAGCGTGGACCTGCTTTCGGAGCGCTTCACCTACACCGTCAGCGATGGCGTCGGAGCGAACCCGCAAATCGATACCGCTGAAATCATCGTGTTGATCCGCGGGCAGAACGACAACCCGCTGGCCACTGATGATTCCGGCGTGGCCATCGAAGCCGGCGGTTTGAACAACAGCCAGCCAGGTCAGGACCCAACGGGCAACGTGCTGGATAACGACAGCGACGTCGACGGCGGTGAAGTCCCCGGTGATCTGCCCAATTACGACTATGGCGAAACCCGCGCGGTGTCCTCGGTGCGCACCGGCTCAGAGGCTGGCACCGGCACGGCAGGCACACTGGGCACGGAGTTGCGCGGTACTTACGGCTGGCTGACGCTCAATGCCGACGGCAGCTACAGCTATCGCCTCGACAACAGTCTGGCGGCCGTTCAAGCCTTGCGCGCCGGCAACACCCTGCTCGATGCCTTCAGTTATGAAGTGATAGATGCCACCGGCGCCACTGACCGGGCCACGCTGAACATCAGCATCCAGGGACGCAACGACACGCCTGTCGCGCAGAACGACAGCAACACCGCTGTCGAGGCCGGCGGTGCAAACAACGCCACACCGGGCATCAATCCGAGCGGCAATGTGCTGAGCAACGACACGGATGTCGATGGCAACGGCGAAGTGCTCAGCGTGATCGGCGTCAATCAGGGTTCCTCGGTCGGCTTGATCGGCAGCGGCTTCAATGGCACCTACGGGCGCTTGACCCTGAATGCCGACGGCAGCTACAGCTATCTGCTGGATAACCTCAATCCGCAGGTCCAGGCCCTGCGCAGCAATGCCGACACCCTGACGGAAACCTTCACTTACCAGATCCGCGACCTCGCTGGCGCTACCAGCACCGCAACGCTGACCATCACCATTCGCGGGGCCAACGACAACCCGATCGCCAGCGACGACACGGCGGTGGCGGTTGAAGCCGGCGGCACGTTCAATGGCACGTCCGGGGTCAATCCGAGCGGCAACCTGCTGACCAACGACAACGATGTCGATGCCAACGACGCCAAACTGGTCACCGGTATCCGCACCGGCAGCGAAGCGGCCGGTGGCACCTTTACCACCGTCGCTGGCGCGCAAACCTTCAACGGTTTGTACGGCACGCTGACCCTTAACACCGATGGCACCTACAGTTACGTGGTCAACAACAACCTTGCGGCCGTGCAGGCATTAAAAGTCGGCGATTCGCTGGTGGAAACCTTCACCTATCGCCTGCGCGATATCGCCGGGGCCACTGACATCGCGCAGTTGAGCATCCGCATTGACGGTGCCTGGGATGCACCAGTGGCGGTCAACGATACGTCGGTGGCCGTGGCGGATAACGGCAACGGCAATGGCGTCAACCCAAGCGGTAACGTGTTGCCCAATGACACCGATGTCGATCAGGGCGACAGCAAGACCGTTACCGGCATCCGTTTCGGCACCGAAGCGGCCGGCGGCGCGTTGGCCGGGGTCACGACAGGCACCGACAACAGCAACGGCACGCTGATTAGCGGCCTGTATGGCCAACTGATTATCGGCGCCGACGGCAGCTACACCTACAACCTCGATTCGAGCAACCCGGCAGTGCTGGCCCTGGGTCCGCTGCAATTTCTCAACGAGCGCTTCACCTACCAGGTCAGCGACCGTGGCGGGCAGACGGATCTTGCGGAAATTCACATCATCATTCGCGGGCGCAATTCAGCTCCGGTGGCCAATGCCGACACCTCGACAGCCATCGAGGCTGGCGGCAGCAACAACACTCAACCCGGCCTCAACCCCGGCGGCAACGTGCTGGACAACGACACCGATGCCGAGAGTGATCCGCTATCGGTGATTGGCATTCACACCGGCACCGTCAACGATATCGGTACGGTGGGCAGCGTCGGCACGTCATTGCGCGGTTTGTATGGGGATCTGCTGATCAACGCCGACGGCAGTTACACCTACACCGTCGACAATAACCTGCCCGCCGTTCAAGCCTTGCGCCAGAGCGGCCAGACCCTCATTGAAGTGTTCAGCTACACCATTGTCGACCGCTGGGGTGACACCAGCACCGCCGAACTGCGCATCACCGTCGATGGCCGCAACGACACGCCCATTGCCGTCGATGACCGCGCCACGGCGGTCGAAGCCGGCGGGGTCAATAACGGCACGCCGGGCAGCGATGCCAGTGGCAACGTGCTGGACAACGACACGGATGTCGACAGCGTCGCCAATGGCGAAAGCAAACACGTGCAAAGCGTTACCAATCAGGCCGGCCAGTCGACGGGCGCCGGGCAAGTGTTAATCGGCCTCTATGGGCAACTGACGCTGAACGCCGATGGCAGCTATACCTACGTCATCGACAACAACAATCCCGTGGTGCAGGCCCTGCGCACGGCGGGCGAGACCCTCAGCGAAACCTTCACCTATCGCATGACCGACACGGCCGGCGCGACGTCGGACGCACGCCTGACCGTGGTGATTCAGGGCGCCAACGACGCGCCGGTGGCGCAAAACGACAGCGGCTTTGCCAGCGACCAGGCCCCTGCCCCGCAAACCGTCGGCAACGTGCTGCCCAACGATGGCGATGTCGATAACAACGACAGTCTGGTGGTGGTCGGTGTGCGCACCGGCGCCGAGGCGGGCTCAGGGACGGCCGGCGTGATTGGCCAGCCGATCATTGGCTTGTACGGGACGCTGGTGCTGAACGCCGACGGCAGCTACACCTACACCATCGACCAGAACAACCCGGCCGTACTGGCCGCCGCCGGTCTCGGGCAGATCCTGCGCGACGTGTTCACCTACACCATCAACGACCGTGCCGGTGCCAGTGATCAGGCCGAACTGACGATCACCCTCGATATCGCCACGCCGTTCATCCCGGCGCCGGGTGGCAACAACTTCGAGCGTGACCCGAACACCCTGAACCGCAATTTCCTGATCCCTGATCCACAGCCGGCGGTGTTCGTCACGCCGGTGGTCGAGCGTGCGGCAGAAATATCCGAACTGTCGGCCTGGGGCGTCGATGGCAGCAACCTGCGTCTGGCAGCGGTCGGTGAATTCACCAGTGAGTCAGTGGGCAATGGTCTGGGGCTGGTGCCGGGGCAATTCGTTCAGCAAGCGGTGCGCACCAGTCGCCTGGAAAGCGAACTGGATCTGCTGTGGATTCAAGGGCGCCAGGGCCGGACCGGGTTGAGTGCCGATGGACTGTTGAGCGATCCATCGTTGTTCACCTTGAACCCGGCCGATCTGACGCACAGTCCGGCACACGTTGAAAAACAACAGGAAAAACCACGGGCCAAGGGCTTCAGCGCGCAATTGCGCGATGCAGCACAGCGGCGCACGCAGCGGTAAAGCAGTCGACCCGAAGAAAATTCCAAGAATACAAAGGAATGAACATGCGTATACATGCGACCCGGCTTCTCAGTACCGCCATCGCTTCTGCACTGTTGCTCAGTGCTTGCTCGTCAACGGAGCCCAAACCCTCCACCGATGAAGAAAACCGCCAGCGCATCATCGCTGACCAGTCCCGCATGTATTCCGGCCAGGAGCCGGTCACCGCGCCGATTACCTTTTACGAGGCGGCGGCGCGGGCGCTGAAATACAACCTCGATTACCGCCTCAAACTCATGGAAAGCGCGCTGGCCTCGGACCTGCGCGACGTTTCCAGCCATGAAATGCTCCCGCGTGTGGTCGCCTCGGCCGGGTACGCCGGCCGTGACAACGATTCCGGCGGCACCTCGATCGGCATCGAAGACCGCCAGGTCAGCCTGCGGCCATCGACTTCGGAAGAGCGCTATCGCGAAGTTTATGGTTTGGGCCTGAGTTGGAGCCTGCTGGATTTCGGTGTCGCGTACTACCGCACGCAACAGAAATCCGATCAGATCCTGATGGCTGAGGAACGTCGGCGCAAAGTCGCGCAGAACGTCCTGCAAGACGTGCGCAACGCTTACTGGCGGGCACTCGGCGCGCAGCGGTTGATGCCCGAAGTCGACAAGCTGCTGATGCGCACCCACACCGCGCTGACCTCGGCTCGCGAAGCGGAGACCCGTGGCCTGCTGCCGCGTCAGGAAATCCTCGCCTATCAGCGTGCGCTGCTCGATTCGATTTATCTGCTGACCGTACGCCGCCAGGATCTGGAATTTGCCCAGGCCGAATTGTCGGCGCTGATGTCGCTGCCGCCGGGCTCGAAAATGGTCCTCGCCGACATGCCCGATCCACCGCTGCCAGAGGTCCGTCAAAGCATGGCGCGGCTGGAACAATTGTCGTTGGAGAACCGTCCGGAAATCATGGAAGAGTGGTATCGCAAACGCGTTAACCAAAAGGATCTGGAGATCGCCAAGGCGCAGCTGTGGCCGAACGTCAGCGTCGATTTCGGCTACAAGTACGACTCCAACAAATACCTCTACAACAACGACTGGATGAGCACCGGTCTGCAAGTGTCGATGAACCTCATTCGCCTGCTGCAACTGCCGTCGCTGAACGCCGCGGAAAAGTCCCAGAGCGAAACCGACGACACCCGTCGCGTGGCGCTGTCGATGGCGATTCTCACGCAAGTACGGGTCGGCACCCTGCGCTATCAACTGGCGCGTCAAGAGGTGGAGTTTGCCGAAGAC
The DNA here is from genome assembly GCF_000282515.1 of Pseudomonas sp. GM80. GTDB lineage: Bacteria > Pseudomonadota > Gammaproteobacteria > Pseudomonadales > Pseudomonadaceae > Aquipseudomonas. The sequence goes on along the minus strand of NZ_AKJD01000016.1, from coordinate 2,068 downwards.
AGCCTGCGCGTCGACCGCAGCCTGCTCAACTACGCACAAGCGGCGAAAACCGGCGCGTTGGGCTCGGAACTCGAAGTGATTCGCTCCGAGGGCCGTTACCTGGTCTCGCGTTATCAACGTGAAGCGGCATTCTCCAGTGCTCAGGCCGCGTGGGGGCGGATGTACAACTCGGTGGGCCTGGACGTGCTGCCCAAGGAAATTTCGCAACACGACATCAAGACCCTGGCCCGGGAAATCCAGCGGACCTTGAACGAACAAGAACAACAACGCCTGCTCGCCGCCACTTCGCAAGGAACGCCGAATGCGCAAAATCGCCCGTGAGTCCCGTTTCGGGGCGCTGCTGTTGGCCAGTCTGATCCTCCCCGTCCATGCTGAAGAAACCTCTTCGGCGCCCGCGCTGGAAAGTGCCAGCGCCATTCGCGTATTGCTCGCGGCGGAACTGGAAACCACCCTCTCCAGCCAAATGGCCGGCACCCTCGGGGAATTGAAAGCCGGGTTCGGCGAACAGGTCGCCAAGTCTGAACTGCTCGCCCGCTTCAACTGCAATGAAGCCGAAGCGCGCTCGAAAGTCGCCGCCGCCGAACTGGCCATGGCCAAACAGAACCTGCAAGCGAAACAGCAGTTGCGCCAGCTCAACGCGGTCGGCGATATCGAAGTGTCGATGGCCAACACCGAAGTGCAAAAAGCTGACGGTGCACGGGCCATGGGCGCGGCGCAAAGCAGTTATTGCCAGGTGCTTGCGCCGTTTTCCGGGCGCGTGGCCAAGGTTTACGTCAAGCCTTATCAAACCGTCACCGCGGGCACGCCGCTGTTTGATCTGGTCAGCGACGGTGCGCTGAAAGTCCGCCTGAACGTGCCGTCCAATCTGCTGAAAAACCTCAAGCCCGGCCTGCCGCTGCAAGTCAGCATCCATGAAACCGGCAAGACCTACCCGGCCCATGTCAGCGGCATCAATTCACGCGTCGATGCCGTGGCGCAAACGGTTGAACTGGAAGCCCGGCTCGATAACAAATACCCCGACCTGATGGCCGGCATGAGCGGCACGGCGCAGTTCGATCAAGACGCGCGCCCATGACGATGAACGAGCCGCTGCTGCCCCACCCTCACCTGTTGCTGGAGCTCGATGCGCTGCGCGACAAGGCCATGGCCGCCGACTCGCTGAACAGTCTGGCCTTCAGCATGGCCAACGACTTGTACCCGTTGCTGCAGTTTCATCAGGCGCTGGTGTTTGCCCAGCGCGAATCCTCATTGGAGTTGCTGAACGTCTCAGGTCTGTCGCGGCCCAGTGAGGACTCGCCGTATCTGGTGTGGCTACGCCGGGCCAGTCGCTGGGTCGCGGCGCAAGTGCCTGACGCCGAGCCGGTGTGGATCACCCAGGAAACCGCCGCACCGCCAGCCGACATTGCCGAAGGCTGGAACGAATGGTGGCCGTCGGGGCTGTGGTGCGTGCCGGTGCACGATCGTGACAATCAACGGCTGGGCCTGTTGATCCTGCTGCTTGAGCAAGAGCCGCCGGCCGTGTTGTGGCAACCGCTCAAGGGGTTGGTCGCCACGTGGGCGTATTGCTGGGCGGCGCTGACCCGGCGCAAGCGTTTCAGTCGCTGGCGGCCCAATCGCAAACAACTGTTGCTGGGGCTGATCGTGATCGGCGCGTTGCTGCTGTTGCCGGTGCGGCAAACGGCATTGGCGCCGACGGAAATCGTTTCGCGGCAGGCACAGATCATCAGCTCGCCGATTGATGGCGTGATCGAAAAGATCCAGGTCAGGCCGAATCAACCGGTGGATGCCGGCACGCCGCTGTTTTCGCTCGACGAAACCACTTTGCGCAGCCGCGCCGAAGTGCTTGGCAAGGAAGTCGCCGTCGCCGATGCCGAATTGCAGGCGGCCAGTCAGCGCGCCTTCGATAACCCGCAAAGCAAAAGCGAGTTGACCTTGCTGGCCGGTCGCGCGCAGCAGCGCCGGGCCGAACTGGCAGCCGTGCAGGCGCAATTGAAACGTACGCAAGTGCTGTCGCCGAAGGCCGGCGTTGCGGTGTTCAGCGATCCCAACGATTGGCTGGGGAAGCCGG
>NZ_AKJD01000015.1 GCF_000282515.1 Pseudomonas sp. GM80 | reverse complement strand
GGGGCCAGCCGCTGATGCGGCTCGACCCGATCGACCTCGGGTTGCAAGCGCGGGCGCAGCAGGCGGCGGTCATTGCAGCTCACGCCCGCGCCAAACAGACGGCCGACGATGAAGCTCGCTATCGCAAACTGGTCGGCGTTGGCGCCATTTCGGCATCAGCCTACGATCAGTTCAGAGCCGCCGCAGAGACTGCAAAAGCGCAGCTCAACGCCGCGCAAGCGCAAGCGGACGTAGCGCGTAATGCTTCAGGTTATGCGCTGCTGGTCGCTGATGCGGACGGTGTGGTGGTGGAAACCCTCGCCGAACCCGGACAAGTGATCAGCCCGGGACAACCGGTGGTTCGACTGGCGCGCGCCGGTCAACGCGAAGCCATCGTGCATCTGCCGGAAACCCTGCGTCCGGCTGCGGGCTCTACCGCGCAAGCGAGTCTCTACGGGGTGGATTCAGCGGCGGTGACGGTGAAACTGCGGCTGCTTTCGGACTCGGCCGATCAAACAACGCGCACGTTTGAGGCGCGCTATGTGCTTGAAGGGCCGCTGGCCAATGCGCCGATCGGTGCGACAGTGACCCTCAGAATTGCCGAGGGCGCCAGCCAGACACAGGCGTTACAAGTCCCCATCGCGGCTGTTTACGACCCGGGCAAAGGTCCGGGTGTTTGGGTGATCGCCGGGGTACCGGCAAAGGTGAGCTGGCGAGCGGTTCAGGTGTTGGGATTGAGCGATGATTCGGCACGTATCGCTGCGGGCCTCAATGCCGGTGAGCAGGTTGTTGCGCTCGGCGCCCATTTGCTGCGCGATGGCGAAGAGGTGAGGTTGCTCCCGCAGAGCGAGGCCCGCGTTGCCGGGAGTCGCCCATGAGCGAGGGACGATTCAATATTTCCGCCATCGCCGTACGCGAGCGAGCGATCACGGTCTTTCTGATCTTTCTGATCGCAGTTGCAGGGACGTTGTCGTTCTTTCAGCTAGGGCGTGCCGAAGATCCTCCGTTCACGGTCAAGCAGATGACGGTCATTACCGCGTGGCCGGGCGCGACGGCGCAAGAGATGCAGGATCAGGTCGCCGAACCCCTTGAAAAGCGCCTGCAAGAACTCAAGTGGTACGACCGCTCGGAAACCTATACCCGTCCGGGACTCGCGTTCACGATGGTGTCGTTGCTCGATAGCACGCCGCCCGCGCAAGTGCAGGAAGAGTTCTATCAAGCGCGCAAGAAACTCGACGATGAGGCGATCAAGTTGCCGGCCGGCGTGATCGGGCCGATGGTCAACGATGAGTTTTCCGACGTGACCTTCGCGCTGTTCGCCTTGAAAGCCAAAGGCGAGCCCCAGCGCTTGCTGGTGCGTGATGCGGAAGCCATGCGCCAGCGTTTGTTGCATGTGCCAGGTGTGAAAAAGGTCAACATCATCGGTGAGCAAGCCGAGCGCATCTACGTTTCGTTTTCCCATGACCGGTTGGCGACCCTTGGCTTGTCGCCGCAGGACATCTTCGCCGCGCTGAACAGTCAGAACGTGCTGACACCCGCCGGCTCGATCGAAACCAACGGGCCACAGGTTTTTCTGCGTCTCGACGGTGCTTTCGACAAGGTGCAGAAAATTCGCGACACACCGGTCTCCGTGCAGGGACGCACACTCAAGCTTTCTGATGTGGCAACGGTTGAACGCGGTTACGAAGATCCGGCCACTTTTGTTGTGCGCAATAACGGTGAAGACGCGCTGCTGCTGGGTGTGGTGATGCGCGAGGGCTGGAACGGGCTGGATCTGGGCAACGCGCTTGATGCGGAGTCCGCGCGGATAAATGGGGAAATGCCATTGGGCATGACCCTCTCCAAAGTTACCGATCAAGCGGTGAATATCGACTCCGCAGTCGGCGAGTTCATGGTCAAGTTTTTTGTCGCGCTGCTGGTGGTCATGCTCGTGTGCTTTCTCAGCATGGGCTGGCGAGTAGGGGTGGTGGTCGCCGCGGCTGTGCCGTTGACCCTGGCGATCGTGTTCGTGGTGATGGCCGCCACCGGCAAGAATTTCGATCGGATTACCCTCGGCTCATTGATCCTCGCGCTGGGGCTGTTGGTCGATGACGCGATCATCGCCATTGAAATGATGGTGGTGAAAATGGAGGAGGGCTACGATCGCATCAAAGCGTCCGCCTACGCCTGGAGTCATACGGCGGCGCCGATGTTGGCCGGTACGCTGGTGACGGCGATCGGTTTTTTGCCGAACGGTTTTGCGCAGTCCACTGCTGGCGAGTACACCAGTAACATGTTCTGGATTGTCGGCATCGCCCTGATCGCTTCCTGGGTCGTCGCGGTGGCGTTCACCCCGTATCTGGGCGTGAAGTTGTTGCCGGACATCAAGAAGGTCGAAGGCGGGCATGCGGCTATCTATAACACGCCGCGTTACAACCGCTTTCGCCGGGTGTTGACGCAGGTTATCGCGCACAAATGGCTGGTCGCGGCAGCGGTTTTCGCGCTGTTCTTCGTGGCGGCGGCAGGCATGGGCGTGGTGAAAAAGCAGTTCTTCCCGACGTCTGACCGACCCGAGGTCATGATCGAAGTGCAAATGCCCTACGGCACGTCGATCGAGCAGACCAGCGCCACGGCTGCCAAGGTCGAAGCCTGGCTGCACAAGCAGGATGAGGCAAAAATCGTCACGGCCTACATCGGGCAAGGTGCGCCACGTTTTTTCCTGGCGATGGCGCCAGAACTGCCCGATCCATCGTTCGCCAAGATCGTGGTGCTTACGGGAAGTGAGGAGGCGCGGGAAACCCTCAAATTGCGTTTTCGTCAGGCCGTTGCTGAAGGGCTCGCCCCGGAGGCCCGTCTCAGGGCGTCGCAAATTGTCTTCGGTCCTTATTCGCCGTTTCCGGTTGCCTACCGGGTGATGGGACCAGATCCGGCGAAGTTGCGCGACATCGCCGAGCAGGTCCGGGGCGTGCTGCAAGACAGCCCGATGATGAGAACCGTCAACACTGACTGGGGACCGCTGACCCCGACACTGCATTTCAGTCTCGATCAGGACCGTCTGCAAGCTGTGGGGCTGACCTCCAATGCGGTCGCCCAGCAACTGCAGTTCCTGCTGAGCGGAGTGCCGATCACGGCGGTTCGCGAGGATATTCGTTCTGTGCAGGTCGTCGGTCGTGCCGCCGGCAACATCAGGCTCGACCCGGCGCAAATCAAGGGTTTCACCCTGGTCGGGGCGGCGGGACAACGCATCCCGTTGTCGCAGATCGGCGAGGTCGATGTGCGTATGGAGGATCCGATTCTGCGGCGCCGTGACCGTACGCCGACCATCACCGTACGTGGCGACATTGCCGAAGGCCTGCAGCCACCGGATGTTTCGGCTGTGATCCTCAAGCAGTTGCAGCCGATCATCGAGACCCTGCCATCCGGTTATCGGATCGAGCAGGCAGGGGCGATCGAGGAGTCCGGCAAAGCGGGCAAGGCGATCTTGCCGTTGCTGCCGATCATGATCGCCATGACGTTGCTGATCATCATTGTGCAGGTACGTTCTATCGCGGCGATGATCATGGTTTTCCTCACCTCACCGTTAGGCTTGATTGGCGTGGTGCCGACGCTGCTTGTTTTCAATCAGCCGTTTGGCATCAATGCGCTGGTCGGCTTGATTGCGTTGTCGGGGATACTGATGCGCAATACCCTGATTCTGATCGGGCAGATTCATCACAACACGCAAGAAGGTCTGGAGCCCTTTCATGCCGTGGTCGAAGCCACGGTGCAACGTGCGCGACCGGTATTGCTGACGGCGCTGGCGGCCATCCTGGCGTTTATTCCCCTGACACACTCAGTGTTCTGGGGGACGCTGGCCTACACCCTGATCGGCGGCACCTTCGTCGGCACCATCATGACGCTGGTGTTCCTGCCGGCGATGTACGCCATTTGGTTCAAGATTCGTCCTGACCACAAGACTCAGCCTGAAACAGTCAAACTGACGTAGTTACAAAACCTGAAATCGAGGCCCGCTGGCGGGCCTCTTTGTACCCACGTCAAAGCGTGGTGATCTGCCCATTGCGATCCAGTTCATACACCTTGTTGCCCTGCAATTTCTCCTTCAGCCAGCGCTCCGCCTTGCCCAGCGGTCGTTGTCGCGCCCACAGCAGATCCACACCAATCTGCCAGTCGGTATGCGGATACGCCGAGAGCTGCAGTTCCACCAGCTCACCCTTGGCCAGTTCGCGCTGAACAAGCTGGCGGGGCAGGGTGGCCCAGCCGAGTCCGGCGCGGACCATTTCCAGTAACGCCAGATAGCTTTCCGCTTGCCACAACTGGGTCGAGCGCAGGTATTCGCTGCTCGGCAGTTTGCTCGCGTGGGCGCTGAAGGCCAGGCGCCGATGGACGTGCAGGTCGTCGAAGCTGACGTTGTCGAGTTGCGCCAGTGCATGGTCGGGGTGGCAGACGTGCAGCATGATCAGTTTGCCCAACTGCTGGAACGCCAGTTCCTTGGGGTAGCCGGGCAGTGAGAACGCCACGCCAAGTACCGCTTCGCCGCTGCTGACCAGCTCGCTGACGTCGCCGTACACCGGGTGACGGATGATCAGGTCGACAAAGGGGAACGCGGCTTCGAAGGCTTTGAGCACCGGCATGATCGGGCCGTACGGCGTTTCAATCGCCAGTGTCAGGCTCGGTTCGACGTTGTCCGACAGGCAGTCGGCGTGGGCTTCGAAGGTCATGCAGCGTTCCAGTACGGCCTCGGCTTGGACCAGTAATTTGTGGCCGCTGGCGGTGAGGGCAGGGCTGCGGTTGCTGCGGTCGAACAGGTCGACGCCAAGGTCGGTTTCGAGGTTGGCAATCGCCGCACTGATGGTCGATTGGGTCTTGCCCAGTTTGCGTCCGGCGGCGGAGAACGATCCGCTTTTGACCACTTGGACGAACATCAACAGTTGATCGAGTGAGAAGCGCAAGCGTCGAACTCCGGGTCGAGGTGAGGGGGTTGCAGCGGCTAACGAATGAGTGATTGTGCCATCGAAAAAAGCGATGGTTGCTAATTTGTTTCATCGCAATAAACGTTCAAAGATGGCCCCGCGTCAAACGATCTCCGGGGCGGATCTACCCTTCAAACGCCCCTGAGCATGCCCGCGATTTCAACAGATGCCGCACCTTCAGGAGCGTGTGAAATGACCCCACAACGCATTCATCCGGTGGACGAGGTTTTGCCACTGCGACAGTTGTTCACGTTTGGCTTGCAGCATGTGCTGGTGATGTATGCGGGGGCGGTGGCTGTACCGCTGATTCTCGGGAGCGCGATGGGGCTGACGTCGGCGCAGATCGTGTTGCTGATCAACGCCAACCTGTTGACCTCTGGCGTGGCGACACTGATTCAAACCCTCGGTTTCTGGAAATTCGGCGCGCGGTTACCGCTGATTCAGGGCTGCTCGTTCATTGCCCTGGCGCCGATGATCATGATCGGCAAGGAATTCGGCCTCAGTCAGATTTTCGGCGCGGTAATTGCCGCAGGTTTCATTACGATTGCTGTGGCGCCGGTGTTCAGCCGCTTGCTACGGTTTTTTCCGCCGGTGGTGATTGGCAGTCTGATCACCATTATCGGCATCTCGCTGATGCCGGCGGCGGCGATCTGGTTGGGTGGGGGCAATCCCGACTCCGCGGACTTTGGCAATCCCGCCAACTTGTTGCTGGGCCTGGCCACGGTCAGTGTGACACTGGTGATTTACGCAAAGTTCAAGGGCTTTATCGGCAATCTCAGCGTGCTGATTGGCCTGTTCGTTGGCAGCCTGATCGCAGCGGCTTGCGGCATGACTCATTTCAGCCGGGTCAGCGAAGCCGCGTGGTTTGAGCTGAGTGCGCCGATGGCCTTCGGCGCGCCGGAATTCGCCCCGGTACCGATTCTGATCATGACCCTGGCGATGCTGGTGATCATGGCCGAAACCACTGGCAACTGCCTGGCCATCGGCAAATTGACCGGCAAACCGACCACGCAACAAACCCTCGGCAACGCGTTTCGCGCCGACGGTTTGTCGACCATGCTCGGCGGCTTGTTCAACAGTTTTCCCTACAACGCCTTCACCCAGAACACCGGTTTGATCGCGCTTTCCAATGTGAAAAGCCGCTTCGTCGTGGCCGCTGCCGGGGCAATCATGGTGCTGATGGGCTTGTTCCCGAAACTCGGCGCGTTGATCGCGGCAGTGCCGACGCCGGTGCTCGGCGGCTGCGCGATCGTCATGTTTGGCATGACCACGGTGGCGGGGATTCAAGAGCTGTCGCGGGTGCAATTCGAAGGGACGCGCAACGGCATCATCGTCGCCGTGTCGGTCAGTGTTGGCGTGCTGCCGATGTCCTTTCCGGCTCTATTCGAGCACGTCGGCCCGACTTTGAAACTGGTGCTCGACAGCGGAATTTTCCTCGGTGCGATCACCGCCATCCTCCTCAACGTCCTGCTCAACAACGACAAAAAATCGACCGAAACCATCGGCGCTGAATTAGCAGACTGACTTTTTATCTTCCACTGCCCAGGAGTTACCCATGAATCAATTCACTCAGCTCATCCCGGCCGGCGTCAGCGAACTGGATCTGACGTTATTGCGCCAGACAATCGCCTTGTCCGAGGCATCGAAACAACGCGGTCGCCATCCGTTCGCGGCGTTGGTAGCTGACCGCAACGGCAAGGTGATTGTCGAAGCGGGGAACAACTCCATGCCGCCGGAGGGCGATCCTACTCAGCACGCGGAGTTGGTGGCGGCAGCGGCGGCGGCCAAGCTGCTGTCGCCGCAGGAGCTGGAACTTTGCACGCTGTACACCAGCGCCGAACCTTGCTGCATGTGCGCCGGCGCGGTGTATTGGACGGGGATCGGGCGGGTGGTTTATGCCTTGTCGGAGCATGCGTTGCTGGGATTGACGGGTGACCATCCGGAGAACCCGACGTTCTCGCTGCCATGCCGCGAGGTATTCGCCAAGGGGCAGCGCAAGGTCAGTGTGTTGGGGCCGATGCTGGAGGGCGAGGCGGCTGAACCGCATAAAGGCTTCTGGTCGTAAACGGCTGTTGGGCACCTGCCATCATCCATTTGGGCTTGAATGCCGCGCATCCTCGGATGCGCGGCAGACTATTGTTCCGCTGCTCACTAATCCAACGCGAGACGAACCGCGCTTTTACAACGCAAACGTAGTCCCACGAGTATTCACAAACAGCGAATAGATCGAGTGACTGCTGGCCATGAACAGCCGATTCCCTTCGCGTCCTCCGAAGCACAGGTTCGGGCAGCGCTCTGGTAGCGAAATGTGCCCGATGGCTTTGCCCTGCGGATTGAAAACGCGCACGCCGTCGAGTTTTTCCAGATCGGCCTTGGGATCGCCATTGCCGCCCCAGCCGCACCACAGGTTGCCCGCTTCGTCGCATTTGATGCCGTCGATCGCAGCGTACTCAAGCCCTTCGATGTGCTTGCGGCGTTCACCGAGGGTTCCGTCGTCCTTCACGGCAATCGCCCAGATCAGGCGATTGGGCTTGGCGCGTCCTTCGACGACGTACAGGGTTTTTTCATCCGGAGAAAAGCACAGGCCGTTGGGGCCGTTGAGGTCGTCGATGACCCGCGTGACTTTTTTGCTCTCGCCGTCGATGCGGTAGACAGCGTGGGGTTGGCTCGGGGTGATTTTGTGGCCTTCGTAGTTGTTGCCGGTCTGGAAGGGCGGGTCGCTGAACCAGATCGATCCGTCACTTTTGCAGACGATGTCGTTGGGCGAGTTGAAGGGTTTGCCGTCAAAGCTGTCGGCCAGCACGGTGATCGTGCCATTGGCTTCGGTGCGCGTGATGCGCCGGCCTTCGCTGGTGGTGGTGGAGCCTTCGCAGACGATCAGACGTCCTTGGCGATCCCGGAACATGCCGTTGGAAAAGTTGGAGTGTTCGCGGTACACGGAGAAAGTGTCAGTGATTTCGTCCCAGCGCATGATGCGATTGTTGGGGATGTCGCTGACCAACAGATAGCGGCCATCACCGACCCACACCGGCCCTTCGGCCCAGCGCATACCGGTGGCGAGTTTCTCGACGCTGGCGTTGAAAATACGCAGATCTAGGAAGCTGTCATCGAGGATGTGAATCAGCGGATCAGGGTAGCGCTGACTCAAGGGCTCGGCGGCCTCGGCGACCCGGGCAAGTGTGGTGCCGCCGACGGTAGCGAGCGTGGCGGAAACGGCGAGGGACTTTTTCAGGAAGCTGCGGCGGGTATTGCCTACCGCGCGGTCAAGGCTTTCAGGCTTGGCGGACAGGGATGAGTCCATGTAGCGATCTCCGTGGTTTTATTGTTTTTGGGGGAGAGGTAGTAATACCTTGTGTTAGGACATCGTACAACTCATTCGTGGATTCTGTTACTGAGCCTGTGTCGCGAGACTTCACTCAGTGATTCCCTGAACAATCTGTTGCTGCAACGTTTCACCACTGCTTGTATCCTTGCTCGCGGCGAGCGCAGGAGTCTGCAGCCATTGAGTCGCTCATGAGTCGCTGGAACGGAAAACCGGACTTTCCAAAAGGTAGCAATGTGAAGCGTGATACTCATCTGGTTGTGCTTTTGTTGTGTGTGATCGGTTGTTCCCTCGCGTCCTTGACGGTGTGGAAAGTGTTGGCCTCTCGAGAGCGCGCACTGGAAGAAGTCAACGTCCATGGCTTGAACCTGACCCAGGCGTTGGCGACGTACTCCGAAGGCATCGTGCGCCAGAGTTCATTGCTGTTGCTCGGCCTCGTCGAACGTCTGGAAACCGAAGGCAGTGGCCCCGCGCAGATTCAGCGGCTGAGTACCCTGGTCAAGCGCCAGGAACCGTTGATGCCGCAGCTCAGTGGCATCACCATCTACGACACTCAGGGCCGCTGGCTGATGTCTTCCAACCGGCCGATTCCCGCCGGGTCGAACAGCAGTGATCGCGCCTATTTCATCCATCATCGCGATGATCCCTCCCGCGAGACTTTCATCGGGCCACCGATTCAGAGCCGCTCCAATCAGGAATGGGTGATTACCGTCAGTCGCCGTTTCAACGATGCTCACGGCGAGTTTGCCGGCGTGGTGGCGGTGACGTTGGGGGTGGAAAACTTCCTGCGCCTGTTTGGCAAGCTCGACGTCGGGCAGGACGGCGCCATCGGCTTGTCGTATACCGATGGCACGTTGCTGGTTCGCTATCCATTTCGCGAGCAGGACATGGGCCGCAACTTTTCCAAGTCGCCCATCTATGCGAAGTATCTGGTCGATCACTCAGTCGGCACCGCGTCGTTCACCTCCAGCCTGGACGGCGTTGAGCGGCTGTACGCCTTCCGCAAGAGCGATCGGCTGCCCTTGATCACCACCGTCGCCCTCGGCAAACGCGAGGCATTGGCCGCGTGGCGCCTGGAGGCGTTGCTGTCGGCCGTGGTGGTGGCTGGGCTACTTGGGCTTACAGGCTTGATCGGCTGGTTCCTGATTCTGGATATCCGCCGGCGCACCAAGGCCGAAGATCAATTGCGCGGGACGCAGCAGCAGTTGCTCTCATCCAATCGGCAACTCGAGTTGCTCGCGATGAAAGACGCATTGATGGGGCTGGCCAACCGACGCTGTTTTGACGAGAGTCTCGCCATCGAAGCACGGCGCGCAAAACGTGACGGTACGACGCTGGCATTGCTGATGATAGATATCGATTACTTCAAGCTGTTCAACGACTCATTCGGTCATGTCGCCGGTGATGCCTGCCTGCAAACCGTCGGCAAGATCCTCGAGGAATGTGTGCGTCGACCGTCAGATCTGGTGGCGCGTTATGGCGGCGAAGAGATGGGCATCATCATGCCGGACACTGACGCTGACGGTGCCGCAGTGGTGGCGCAACTCATCCTCGACCGCCTGAAGCAAGAGAACATCAACCACAGCGCCAGCCCGTTCGGGCGCCTGAGCGTGAGCATCGGCATCGCCACGGCAACCGACGCGCAACTCGAGGACTTGCAGGGATTCATCGAAGCGGCTGATCAGGCGCTGTACAAGGCCAAGGCGCTGGGGCGTAACCAGTTTGCGCGTGACGGCCAATAGCCGATGTTCTTTACTCCAGGAGCCGCACTGGCGCCTGGTATCGCCGTTGACGATACCTGTCAGTGAAGCACGCGATTGGTGCAACGGTAAGCCGCTGGTTAAGGTCATGATTTCTAGTGGATCCTGCCCGTCATTGCGGGCCGACACTTGAGCCACCGCCTTCGACGGAACCGACATGCGCTATCGACGCCTCGACCTTAATCTGTTGGTTGCGCTGGACGCTTTGCTGAGCGAGTGCAGTGTCAGCCGGGCGGCCGAGCGTCTATGCCTGGGACAGTCAGCCGCCAGTTCGGCATTGGGCCGTTTGCGTGAACATTTCAATGACCCGTTACTGGTGCCAGTGGGGCGACGCCTGGAACCCACCGCGTTGGGGCAGGCGTTGCTGCCAAAAGTGCGTGCGGCGCTTGAACTGACCCGGGAAATCGTCGACGCGCCGCTGGATTTTGATCCGGCACATTGCACTCGGCACATCACCCTGGTCGCCTCCGATTACGTCGCCGACGTGCTGCTGCCAGCGGTCAGCCGTGCATTGGCACGCATGGCTCCGGGCATTCGCTTGAGCCTGCGTGACATGCCCGTGCCGCGCGACGGCGATGTCGTCAGCGAAGCACTCGATTATCGGCGCAGTGATTGCGTCATCGTGCCGCAGCGCCGGTTGAATCCGGCCTATCCCCATGTGCCGCTCATGACGGACCAGCTCTGTTGCATCGTCTGCGCGCAACAGCCACAGTTTGCCGAGCAACTGAGCATGGCCGACTATTGCGCCGCGGCGCATGTGGTGCGCGAGTTCGCTGACGGGCACAACCTGGCGATGGACGCCATGCACCTGCATGAACTCGGGATTGAGCGGCAAGTGGCGGTGACCGTTGAAAGCTTTGTGCTGATGCCGGAGTTCATCGTTGGCACCGCGCGCATTGCCACGGTGTTTCAACGACAGGCGCAACGCTTCGCCCAGCGTCATCCGTTGCGTATTCTCCCGGCGCCGGTAGCGTTTCCCGAGGCCGTTCAAGTCTTGCAATGGCATCCCTATCAAGCACACGACCCGGTCATGCAGTGGTTTCGCGGCCTGCTCGTGGAACAGGCCGCATTGCTCGATCAACCCTCTGGCTGATCGCCGCTGTCGGCGAGCAATCCGGCCTTGGCGATGGCCATCAATGCGCAGCGCTCGTCGTTGTCCGAGGTATCGCCACTGATGCCGATGGCCCCGAGCACCACGCCCTCGGCATTTCGAATCAGCACGCCGCCCGCCACCGGAATCACCTCGCCGCCGGTCAAACTGTTGATCGCATCGAAAAACGCCGGCATGGCCTGCGCGCGTCGCGCCAGTTCACGTCCGCCAAAACCCATGCCCAGGCAGCCACGCGCCTTGCCGATGGCGATTTGCGGGCGCAGGAAGCTGGCGTGTTCGTCGCGCAGAACCGCCAAGGGATGGGCGGCGGCATCCAGTACGGCGACGCCCAGCGGTTTGATCCCGGTTTCCCGAGCGATACGGATGGCATCGCTGGCCATGTTCGTCGCAGTCAGTAAATCAAGTCGTTGCATGGCCTCTGTCCTCATACGGCCCACTTGCCCAGTTGGGCCACGCGGTCGCGGGTGTAAAGATCAGTCCATTTCAGCGAATTGAAATCGGACACTTGCTTGGGGTTGTAGGGGCTGCGATCCATGCGCACCGATTGCCCGGCCTTGTAAACGGCCTTCAGGCGCGAACGATCCTGAAGGATGCGAATGTCGTTCAGCGGTGAACCGTCGAGCACGAGGAAGTCTGCCTGCTTGCCCACTTGCAGGGTGCCGAGGGTTTCACCGCGCGGCATGCAGCGCGCGCCGACAGCGGTCGCGGCGTATAACGCTTCGGCCGGGGTGAATCCGAGGCGAGTCACCAGCAACTCCAGCTCACGGGCGTGCCACTCGCCGTAGGGCGTCACCGCAAAACCGCTGTCACTGCCGCAGGCAAACGGTACGCCGGCTGCTTTGGCGCGTTTGAGTACCGCCGAACCGACCTCCAGTGTGCGCGCACAGTAACCGGCATAACCGGTGCTGATCGCCGGATCATGGGGCTGACAGAAATCCACGGTGTTCTGCGGGAAGGTCATGGTCGGCGCCAGAATGCTGCCGGCCTCTAGCAGTGCTTCGATGCAGGCGTCGTCCATGTAAAAGGCATGGAAAACCAGATCAACGCCGGCGCGCGCCGCGTACATCACGGCTTCGCGACCGTAGGCGTGGGTGGCGACCTTGCAGCCCAGACGATGCGCTTCCTCGACCATTTCGAAGGTCTCGTCGGCGGTGAAGGCCGCAATGATTTCGCCGTTGGGGCGACGGTGCGTGCCGTCCATGGCGATCTTGATCAGGTCGACGCCATCCTTGGCCTGCTTGCGGATCTCCGCGAGGGCGTCGCTACGACTGGTGACCAATTGGGCGGTGAAGTACTCCGGAGCGCCGACCCGACTAGGGAACCAGTCATTGAGACTCTGCCGATTGGTGATGACGCGGCTGCTGGCCGCGATCCTCGGGCCTTCGAACAAACCAGCGGTCACCGCATTGCGCACGGCGATGCTGAGCTGACCGCTGTCGCCGGGGCAGACCATGCTGGTGACGCCGGCGGCCAGCACGTGTTGCGCGAAGAACATCCCGCGCAACGCGCGAAATTCGTCGCTGGTCCACAGATCAATGTCTTCCTCGCTCTGCGCGTTGCCGAAGGCCAGATGCGTGTGCACATCCACCAGCCCCGGCATGACGAAATTATCCCCCGCATCCACCCGTGTATCGCCTGGCTTGGGAGCGGGTGCCAGCGCGGTGGGCCCGACGTAACTGAGCAGGCCGTTTTCGACGATCAATGTCTGTTGTTGGCGGGTTTGCAGTCCGGTGCCGTCAAACAAGGTCTGGCATTTCAGGTGCAGGGCAGTCATGGCGTCTTCGCTATGTGATTGTTATGCAAAGAGAGGCTAGAGAGCAGGCGAGGGGACGACCAGCAGATTGCATCGATGCCTGCGCATTGATGGCATCAATAGCTGCGCCGGGCTGAAGCCATCAACGAAAACGCCGGACAATCGCGAGATTGTCCGGCGTTTTTCATGGCGTGTTTTTTCAGTGGATCAAGCGGTACGGCCGCCCAAGGTTTCGGCGATCCAGTCAGCAATGTAATGCCCGGCATTGATGCTGTTGTCGAAGCTCGAATGCTGCACACCACCTTCACGTTCGGTGAAGATTTTCAGTTCACATTTTGGACTGTTGACCAGTTGTTCGTAGGTGCGATGCGCCCACTTCAACGGAATCTGCGAATCCTGTTCACCATGGGTCACGAGGAAGGGCACCTTGATCCGGTCGAGCACGCCATCGAGGTGCACGTTTTCAGCGATGGTCATGAACTCTTCGACGTCCCTGGCGCCCCAAACCCAGCAGACATGTGCCCAGTAGTGCGGCACCGGGAAGCTGCCTTCTTTTTCCAGTCGACGCTTTTGCACATCACGCCAGTCATGGTTGGCCCCCCACACGACGCCGCAGGCGAAGCGTGGTTCGAAGGCAACCGCGCGCGGGCAGTAATAGCCGCCCAACGAGACACCTTCGAGGCCGATACGTTTGGCATCAACATCGCTTCGGGTTTCCAGCCAATCCACCACGCGACTGGCCCAGTGTTCACTGTCGAATCGCGCGGTCAGGCCATGCAGGCGCAGCGCTTCGCCGGTGCCGGGCTGGTCAATGATCAGCGAAGAGATGCCGCGTTTCGCCAGCCAGGCTGGCAGGCCCACGCGGTATTTCATTTCTTTGGTCGAGTCCAGACCGTTGACCTGCACCAGAATCGGCGCAGGCCCCTCGACGCCTTCGGCGCGCACCAGCAAGCCGGAAAGATGTTTGCCCTCGTACGGGATTTCCACCCGTTCGCAGGTTTCCCGCGACAGTTCGATGCCGCGCTTGAAGGTTTGCAGGAAGCGTTGATAGAGCTCGGTTCGCCCCGGAGCGCCATGGGCTTGCAGGCGCTCGCAGGTCAAATAATAGGTGGCGGCGCGGTTGTATTTCTCGCCAGCCGAGAGCATCCGGCCATTGCCTTCGTCTTCCTCGGCCAGACCGCAGAGCTTGTCGGCCATTTTTGCCCAGGTTTCGCGAAAGGCACGGGTGCCGGCCGCGTCTGGCTGTTTCGCAGCCTCTTGCAGCGGGGCGCACATCTCTTCGATTTCACCCATGCGGGCGCCCATTTCAATGGCCAGGTCGACAGAGAGATTCCAAACGTAGTTGGTCGGGAAATAGCGAAACATGATTATTGTTGTCCTTGTGGTTGCCTTGGCATTCCCAAGGCACGTTAAGGATCACCCGACTAATTGGCCAATCGTGACGGCGGATACGAGGTATCGCGAGATACGATGGGCACGTGTTGCAGATGCTGGATGGATTCGCTGATGCGTTCGCGCAGCCAGCGGTGCATCGGGTCGCCGTCAACGCTGCGGTGCCACAACATGTATTCGCGCATGACCGGAATTTTCACCGGTGGCGGCAGGATGCGCAGCGGCAGATAGTGCGCGTAGAGGTTCGCCAGACGCTGGTGCATCGTGGCGATGCGCTGCGTGCCGACAATCAGTTGCGGCAGGGTATTGAAGTCGCTGGTGATCACTTCAATGCGCCGATTGAAGCCGTACTGATTCATGAACCATTCTTCGATGCTCATGTGGCGGGTACGGCCAAATCCCACCGAAACATGGCCCATCTGCATGTACTGCTCAAGGGTCAGGGTGTCGCCGACTTGGGTATTGCCTTGCCACACTACGCACACATGTTCTTCCTCAAAGAGCAGGCGCGAAGGGTGGCCGTCAATGATGTAGCGCTCGGGAACAATCATCAGGTCGACTTCGCCACGCACCAGCAGTTCGCCGGAATTGTCGCTGGGGCCAAGCATTTCGAAGGTGATGTTGGGCGCTTCCTGATGAATGTTCTGGATCACCTGGGCGAACAGCACGCTGATCAGATAGTCCGAGGTCACCAAGCGAA
Organism: Pseudomonas sp. GM80; assembly: GCF_000282515.1. Lineage (GTDB taxonomy): Bacteria > Pseudomonadota > Gammaproteobacteria > Pseudomonadales > Pseudomonadaceae > Aquipseudomonas. The sequence goes on along the minus strand of NZ_AKJD01000015.1, from coordinate 77,543 downwards.
AATGTCGCTTGCTGGTGGCCGGGTCGAACACCGGTTTGGCGGTAATCGAGGACTGGATCGTCAACAGGACTTCACGCACCGGTTTTGCCAGTTCCGTGGCGTAGGGCGTGGGCTGCATCTTGCGTCCGACCTGGACCAGCAGCTCATCCTCAAAGTAGGTGCGCAATCGCGCGAGCACGCCGCTGGTGGCGGATTGGGTCATGTGCAGGCGTTCAGCCGCGCGGGTGATGTTCTGCTCTTCGAGCAATACATCGAGCGCGACCAGCAGGTTCAGATCCAGATGGTTGAAACGCATGGGCAGGTCCGTTCTTGTATTTATTTTCGCAATACATTCGAACGATTCCATCGGCACGTCAACCTTCGTCTCAGGTATCGCGTTTGCCGATAGGTCGCATCCCGACTCGCGATTAGTCAGTTGCCAACCCTTGCGCCAATCTTCGCCGCAGTCGGCCCTGCAGCCGACACCACCACCGGTTTCCAGTCAGGCCCGGCGCGCTGTAAGGCGTCCATGGCGACAGTCACCGGATCATAATTTCAATGGAGTGGTAAGCCATGAACATCATTGGCCTTGATGCCCTGATTTTTGGCGTCGATGACATTCAAGCCTGCACCGATTGCCTGCGCGACTACGGCCTTGCGCCGGTCGGCGTTGACAGCAACGGCGGGCGTTTCGAAGCGCTGGACGGTACCGCCGTGATTATCCGCCGAGCCGACGACCCTGATTTGCCGGTGGCGATCGGCCCGGCGCCGTCGATTCGCGAGACGGTCTACGGGGTCGCTGCGCTCAGTGATCTGGATGCCATCGAAGATGAGCTGGCGCGTGATCGTAGCGTCCGTCGTGATCAACACGGCGTGCTGCACAGCGTTGACGACATGGGTTTCGCCATCGCGTTTCAGGTCAGTGTGCGCAAGCCTTACAGCGCACCGGATGACCTGACCAACGCCGCCGGCCATGCGCCACAGCGGCCACTTAACCAGCCGGGCATTACCCTCGATATGGGCGCCGTCCCGCGCACTTTGTCGCACGTGGTGTATTTCGTACCCGATGCGGCGAAAGCGGAAGCCTTTTACGCCGAGCGTCTGGGTTTTCGCACCACCGACACCTTCATTGGCGCCGGGCCGTTCATGCGCCCAGCCGGCTCTGACGATCACCATTGCCTGTTCATGATCCAGACCCCGCCGCACATGAAGGGCTGCGAACACTTCACCTTCCACATGGGCAGCGGCACCGAAGTGCTGCTGGCCGGGACGCGTTTCGAGCAAAAAGGCTGGACCAGTTTCTGGGGCCCGGGCCGTCACCTGTTTGGCTCCAACTGGTTCTGGTACTTCAACAGTCCGCTGGGCTGCCACATCGAATACGACGCCGACATGGACAAGCACGATGACGCCTGGGAGGCCCGTCGCGCGCCGCTGTCGGCGGATAACTCGCAGCTGTTCCTGTTCAGCGCGAAAGAAAAATGGGCCCCCGGTGGCCCGCCGCCAAAACTCGGTTGAGGCCGGCGCTGATCATGAGCGCAATTGCGCAGCCACTGTGTCGGCTGGACGAACTGGAGGAGGGCCGGGCGCGCGGATTCGATCCGTTGGCGCAGGGCCGCGACAGCGTGTTTGCCCTGCGTCACGGCAATCAGGTGCGGGTCTATCGCAACCGTTGTCCGCATCTGGACGTGCGCCTGGAGTATCGCAAGGACAAGTTCTTGTCCGCCGATGGCCAGTTGATCGTCTGCTACGCCCACGGTGCGCAATTTCTGCCGGCGACCGGCGAGTGTATCTACGGCCCGTGTCTGGGCCAGACGCTGGAGGCGCTGCCGTTCTGCGAGAAGGATGGCTGGCTGTTGGTACGAATGCCTTAGGAGTTGCCGCAGCCGGGATAAATCGAGGTATCGCGTACGGCGATACATCGCATCCCTACTCGCGATTAGTCAAATCCCTGCTTTGCCGGGAAGCTTCATCCAACGATGCCGTGCCCGACGCAGCATCGATCACAAGAATAAAAAGAGAGAACACCATGAGTGCAGTGAACAACGTTCTGATCGTGGGCGGTGGTATCGGCGGCTTGTGTGCGGCCATCGCCTTGCGGCGTAAAGGCATCGAGGTCGACCTGATCGAGCTCAAGTCCGAATGGACAGTCTATGGCGTCGGGATTATTCAGCAGAGCAACGTCGTCCGTGAAATGGCCAAACTGGGCGTTCTCGACGGCTATCTCGATGCCGCTTATGCCTTCGAAGACGTCGCCATCTACGGCCCCGGCGGGCAGCAACTGGCGCGCATTCCGGGCCAGCGACTCGCCGGCCCGCAGTACCCCGCCAACGTCGGCATTTCCCGCTTGGCGCTGCACAAAGTCCTCAGCGAAACCGCCTTGCAACTCGGTGCCAACGTGCGTTTGGGCTTGAGCGTGGAAACGCTGAACGACGACGGCACAGAGGTCGACGTGTTGTTTACCGATGGCAGTCAAGGCAGCTACGACCTGGTGGTCGGCGCCGATGGTCTGTTCTCTAAAGTGCGCAGCCTGGTCTTCGGCGATACCTACACCCCGCGTTTCACTGGTCAGTCGGTGTGGCGCTATAACTTTCCCCGCGCGCCACAGATTGACCATCTTGCCAACTATCAAAGCGCTGACGGCAACGCCGGGCTGGTGCCGCTGGCCGGCGACTTGATGTACCTGTTTCTGACGTCCCACGAGCCCTCCAATCCGTGGATGGATCCTGCCGATCTGGCCGCGCAGATGCGCCAGCGCCTGCAAGGCTTTACCGGGCTGATCGGCGAACTGCGCGAGCAAATCACCGACAACAGCCAGGTCGTCTACAAGCCGATGGAAGTGGTGTTCGTCGATGAGCCGTGGCATCGCGGACGCGTCCTGCTGATTGGCGATGCGGCCCACGCCACCACGCCGCACCTCGGTCAGGGCGCCGGCATGGCCATCGAAGACGCGATTGTGCTCAGCGAAGAACTCACTCGCGAGCAGCCCGCCGCCACCAGCGTCGAGCAGCAGTTGCAGCGCTTCATGGCGCGGCGCTTCGAACGTTGCAAGTACATCAGCGAAAGCTCGGTGCTGGCCGGCGACAAGGAGATGCAACACGACCGCGCCTTCGATCGCATTGGCCTGGTCAAGCAAATGCTCGCGCGCACTGCCGAGCCAATCTAAGCCCCACCGGCGACTCATCCACAGCAGTTACCACTATAAAAACAAGAGGTTAACGCGATGGTTAGTTCTACGACTGCGGCGCTCGCGCGTCGCTCGGTCTGCTCGTCTGCACCCTTTGGTTTGAGCGTCGCTGCGCTGCTGGTGCTGTGCAGCCAGGCCGCTTTCGCTTTCGACATCGATACCGGCAACCCGGATTTCAAGCTGCGCTGGGACAATACGATCAAGTACAGCGCTGCCTGGCGCACGCAGAATCCGAGCAGCAAATTGACCGAGGGTCAGGTCGCGCTCAACCAGGACGATGGCGATCGTGCGTTCAAAAAAGGCCTGATCTCCAATCGCACCGACATCCTCTCGGAGCTGGATCTGTCGTTTCAGGATTTCGGCGCACGTTTGAGCGGAGCAGCGTGGTACGACAGCGAGTACCAGGGCAACAACGACAATAACGATCCGTCCCGCGCCAACGCACGTTCGGTGGGCTACGACGAGTTCACCGACGACACCCGTCATTTGCACGGTGGTGACGGCGAAATCCTCGACGCGTTCGTCTACTGGAACGGTGAACTGGCCGACCGTGCAACGTCGGTGCGCGCCGGCCGTCATGGCCTGATCTGGGGTGAAAGCCTGTTTTTCGGCGCCAACGGCATTGCCGGTGGCATGGCCCCGGTGGACGTGGTCAAGGCGCAGTCGGTGCCGAACACGCAGTTCAAGGAAATCACCCGTCCGGTCAATCAACTGTCGGGCACCTTCCAAGTGACCGATGACGTATCCCTCGGGGCGTTTTACCAACTGGAATGGGAAGAAACACGCTTGCCTGGCGCAGGCAGTTACTTCTCTACCAGCGACACCATCGGTGAAGGCAATGAACGTCTGATTGTCGGCGCGCCGTTCCCGGCGTTTCTGGGTGGCAACGCCAGCAGTCCGGCGGCGTTTTTCCATGGCAAAGACAAAGATGCCAGGGATTCGGGGCAGGGTGGCCTGCAACTGAAATACAGCGCCGAGACCGTGGAGTACGGTCTCTATGCCATTCAGTACCACGACAAGACCCCCAAGCTGTACCTCAGACCTTCCACTGGCGCACCCAACTTCAGCACGGGCCAAATCGGCGACTACTACTGGGTTTACCCGGAAGACATCCGCGCGCTGGGCGCCAGTTTCTCCACCACCGTCGATGCCTACAGCTTTGCCGGTGAAGCCTCGATGCGCTGGAACATGCCACTGGTGTCCAACGGCGTCACGGTGCTAACGGGGGTTGCTGCCGACAACGACGACGATGCGCTTTATGCCGTCGGGCGCACCGCGCACATCAACCTCAACGTGATCGCTTCGTTCGGACCGAACTTCATTGCCAAGGAGTCCGGATTCGTCGGTGAGGTCGCCTGGAACCGTCTGCTCAGCGTCACAAAAAACCGTGCCGCACTAGACCCCAACGCCACCGATGACGGTCTCGGCTTCAAGATGGTTTACACCCCGACTTATCGGCAGTTTTTCCCCGGCGTGGACATCAGCATTCCGGTTGGCCTGAGCTATTTCCCGCTGGGCAAATCAGCGGTTGTCAGTTCGTTCGGCGCAGATAACGGCGGTGACATGAATATCGGTATTACCGCGACCTACCTCGACCGTGTGACCGCCGGCCTGACATACACGCATTACTACGGCCCCGAGAACACCAACCTCAACGCGACCAGCCAATTCAATTTCCAGCAATCGCTGAAAGACCGGGATTACCTGGCTTTCTCCGTCAAGACCACGTTTTAAGAGGACTTGCGCATGACCTATAACAACAAAAATGCCGCGTTCACACTCAAAGCCTTGTGCTTCGCGTTGCTCGCAAGCCTGGCGGTATTGAGTCAGGGTGCCGCAGCAGCCGCGGCTGACGAAGCGGCGAAATTGAACAAATCGCTGACGCCTTTCGGTGCCGAGCGCGCCGGCAATGCCGACGGCTCGATTCCAGCCTGGGATGGCGGCTACACCAAGGTCGATCCGGCCTTCAAGGAGGGCGGCAAACGTAGCGATCCGTTTGCGGCTGACAAGCCGCTGTTCAGCATCACCTCGAAAAACCTGGCGCAATACGCCGCCAGGCTCAGCGATGGCACCAAGGAAATGTTCAAGCGTTTTCCTGACACCTATCGCATCGATGTCTATCCGACCCGTCGCACGGCCGCCGCACCGCAATGGGTGTACGACAACACTCTGAAAAATGCCACCCGCGCCAAGCTGGTCGACAGCAGCGCCGGACCGGTGCCTGAAGGGGCGTTTGGCGGTATTCCATTCCCGATTCCGCATAACGGCGCCGAAGCCATGTGGAACCACATCCTCAACTGGCGCGGTACGTCACTGGCCATGCACTTTCGCCATTACCTGATGACCGCAGATGGCAATCAAGTGATGACCACCGACGGCCAGGCGATTCAGGACATGCCGTATTACTACCAGGACGGCACGCCGGAAAGCTTCGCCGGTGATTACTGGCTGTTCCGCCTGCTGAACGTCGGCCCGCCGCTGCGAGCCGGTGAGCAAATCATGGGGCGCACCAACATCAACGGTGACAAGTCTCAGGCTCACGTCTATCTGACCGGCCAGCGCCGCGTGCGCAAGTTGCCGAATGCCTGCTGCGACACGCCGACGCCGGCCACCGCCGGGGTAATGTCGTTCGATGAATTGAGCGTGTTCCAGGGACGCATCGATCGCTTCGACTGGAAACTGGTCGGCAAGCAGGAAATGTACATCCCTTACAACACCAACAAAGTCCTGACGGCCGGCAAACCGGAAGACCTGTTTCTGGCTCACCACATGAATCCTGATTACGTGCGCTGGGAATTGCATCGCGTGTGGGTGGTGGACGCCGAACTCGCGCCGGGCAAGCGTCACCAATTGCCGAAGGGCCGTTACTACCTCGACGAAGACACCTGGCAGGCCATGCTCGGCGATCGCTGGGACGCCAACGGCCAACTCGCCAAAACCTTGTGGTCGCTGCCCGCCGTGCTGCCGGATCTGCCAGCGCAGGCGCAGCTGTCTTCGGGTTTCTACGACCTGACCTCCGGCGCCTGGTTTATCCAGAACGTCTACACCGGCCTGCCTGAGCAATACGGCGTGGTCGATCGCTACAAGGCGTCGGAATTCTCGCCGGCGGCGATGGCGGGTGCCGGGGTTCGTTGAATCGGGCCGGATCGCGACACGCTGTGGCGATCCGGTTTCACAGGTGGTTTCGAGGTCGGTATGAACAGAATCTGTCAGGTGCTCGGGCGGTTGTTAGCGCTGCTGGCGCTGCCTTGCGTATTACCCGTGAGCCAGGCTCAGGCCGCTGCCGTCGGCGATGTATTGAATACGCCGGCGATGCGCGCGCCGCAGGCCCGGCAAGCCGTCCTGCTTGATCTGGCGCGGGCAGGTGCGCGGTTGGTGGCGGTCGGCGAACGCGGCATCGTCTTGCTCTCCGATGACAACGGTATCAATTGGCGGCAGGCGCAGGTGCCGGTGTCCGTCAGCCTTACGGCGGTGCAATTTGTCGATGCGAACACGGGCTGGGCGGTCGGCCATGCCGGTGCGGTGCTGGTCAGCCACGACGGTGGCGAAAACTGGGCGTTGCAGCTTGACGGCAACCGCGCTGCGCAACTGGAGTTGCACGCCGCACGCGAGCAACTGCCGACTGCCACTGACCCCGACGCAGCGGCGGCGCGCGTGCAAACCGCCGAAAGGATGGTCAGCGAAGGCGCGGACAAACCGTTTCTGAGTCTCAAGTTCACCGATGCACGTCACGGCCTGATCGTCGGCGCCTACGGCCTCGCCTTTACCACCGAGGACGGCGGCGTGAGCTGGCAGTCGCTGATGGGTCATATCGACAATCCGATGGGCGCGCACCTGTATGCCATCGCGCAACAAGGCGAGCGTTGGTTCATCGCCGGCGAGCAAGGTTATGTGGCGCGTTCCGAAGACGGCGGACAATCCTTCGTCGCGCTCGACAGCCCGTACAGCGGCAGTTTCTTCGCCCTGCAACTGCGCGATGACGGCACGCTTTTGGCGGCAGGACTGAAAGGCAACGCGTTCATTTCTACCGACGGCGGCAACAGCTTCGTGCCTGCGCCCGTACCGATGCCAGTGTCCTTCAGTGAAGCGATTCGCACCGCTGACGGCCAGCTGTTGTTGGTCAATCAGGCGGGCGCAATGTTTCGCACCACGGGCGACGCACCAACCCTGCAGCCTTTCGGCAAACCGCTGGGCAAACCGATTGCCAGCGTCGTGCAGGCCGCCGATGGCAGCCTGGTGCTGGCCGGTTTTACCGGGTTGACGCGCCTGGCGTCGCCCACCGCTACAGCTTCGGAGTGAGGTTATGAAACCATTCGACAACGCCACGGCCAGCCTGGCGAGTTTCGACCCGCGCTCCGGCTCGGTTGTGGAACGCACTTTGTTCAATCACCGGTTGTGGGTGTTGCTGGTGTGCCTGGTGACCACGCTTTTCTTGGGCTATCAGGCCACGCGCGTCGAGCTGAACGCCAGTTTCGAAAAGATGATCCCCACGCAACAACCTTACATAGCCAATTATCTGCAACATCAAAAGCAACTCAGCGGTCTGGGCAACTCCTTGCGCGTTGTCGTCGCCAATCGCCAGGGCGATATCTACGACGCTGATTATCTGAAAACTTTACAAGCCTTGAGCGACAAGCTTTGCCTGCTGCCCGGCGTCGACCGTGCCTACATGAAGTCGCTGTGGACGCCGGCAACGCGTTGGGTTGCAGTGACTGAAGACGGCCTGGATGGCGGCCCGGTGATTCCGGACGATTATGCCGGCACCCCGGCCAGCCTCGAGGCCTTGCGCCGCAACGTGCAGCGCTCCAACGAGCTCGGCCAACTGGTAGCGTTCGATCAAACCTCGAGCATCATTTATGTGCCGTTGCTGGCCACGACTGCCGACGGCCAAGCGCTGAATTACTCGGTGCTGTCCGAGCAACTGGAGGCATTGCGCAGCCAGTATCAGAGCGAAAAGATCGACATTCACATCACCGGTTTCGCGAAAAAGGTCGGCGACCTGATTGCCGGGCTCAAGCAGATCCTGTTGTTCTTCGCCGTAGCGATCCTGATCACCACCGCCGTGCTGTTCTGGTACACGCGCTGCCTGCGCAGCACGGTGCTAGTGGTGTTCTGCTCATTGGTGGCGGTGGTCTGGCAACTGGGGCTGTTGCCGTTGCTCGACTATCAGTTGGATCCGTATTCGGTGCTGGTACCGTTTCTGGTGTTCGCCATCGGCATGAGCCACGGCGCGCAGAAAATGAACGGCATCATGCAGGACATCGGTCGCGGCATGCACCGGGTGGTGGCCGCACGCTTCACTTTTCGACGGCTGTTTCTGGCCGGGCTCACGGCATTGCTCTGCGACGCAGTGGGTTTCGCCGTGCTGATGCTGATCAAGATCCAGGTGATTCAGGATCTGGCCGTGATCGCCAGTATCGGTGTGGCGGTGCTGATTTTCACCAACCTGATTCTGCTGCCGGTGTTGCTGTCCTATGTCGGCGTAACGCCGCGTGCGGCGCAATTGAGCCTGAAGAGCGAGCAGAACGATCAGGCCGGCGCGCGGCGTCATGGCTTCTGGCGTTTTCTCGATCTGTTTACCCAACGTCGCTGGGCCAGCCTGTGCATTGTCATCAGTCTGGCGTTTGCGGCATTGGGCTTTGTGGTCAGCCTGCAATTGAAGATCGGTGATCTGGATGCCGGCGCGCCGGAGTTGCGGGCCGACTCACGCTACAACCAGGACGATGCGTTTCTGACCCGGCATTACGGCGCCAGCAGTGATTTGTTCGCGGTGATGGTCAAGACCCCGGCCGGGCAATGTGCGCGTTACGACATCCTCGCCAAAGTCGATGCGCTGGACTGGCAACTGCGTGCGCTGCCGGGGGTGGATTCGACCAACTCGCTGGCCTTGCTCAACCGACGCATGCTGGTCGGCCTCAGCGAAGGCAGCGCCAAGTGGTACGAGCTGCAGAACAATCAGGCGATGCTCAATATGATCACCGCCAGTGCGCCACGCGGTTTGTACAACGAGGATTGCAGCCTGCTGACGCTGTACGCCTACCTCACCGATCACAAGGCTGAAACGCTGACGCGGCTGGTCGAACACGTCGAGCAATTCGCCGCCGCCAATAACGACCAGGACGTGCAGTTCCTGCTGGCAGCGGGCAATGCCGGCATCGAAGCAGCGACCAATATCGTGGTCAAGCAAGCCAATCGCGAGATGCTGTTCTGGGTCTACGGGGCGGTGATCGTGCTGTGCCTGATCACCTTCCGTTCGTGGCGCGCCACGCTGTGCGCGGTGATTCCGCTGATGGTCACCTCGATCCTCTGCGAAGCATTGATGGTCTGGCTGAACATCGGCGTGAAGGTCGCGACGTTGCCGGTGATCGCGTTGGGTGTCGGCATTGGCGTCGACTATGCGTTGTATGTGATGAGCATCCTGCTCGGTCATCTGCGTCAGGGCGCGAGCCTGTCAGAAGCCTATTACCGCGCGCTGGTGTCCACCGGCAAAGTGGTGATGCTCACCGGCATCACGCTCGCCATTGGCGTGGCCACGTGGATCTTCTCGCCGATCAAATTCCAGGCGGACATGGGCGTGCTGCTGGCATTCATGTTCGTCTGGAACATGGTCGGGGCACTGCTGCTGTTGCCAGCGCTGGCGTACTTCCTGCTGCCTGCACGGCGCACGAACACCGACGCAGAAACGCCGGAGGAGGCGACCAATCTGAGCCTGCCGCCGCGAGCCGTGGCGGCGGATGTTGTTCAATCGCGTCATCGGGAGACCTGTCATGGCCGTTGAGTCTTCATTGGGAAACAGCGACCGCCGCGCCGGTTTGACGCAATCGTTGCTGTTGCTGTTCGGCAGCTGTCTGCCCGTGCTCGGCGCGGTATTGCTCGCACCGGTTTTACCGCGCATGCAGGCACATTTTGCCGAGGTCGCGGGCAGCACGGTGCTGGTGCCGATCGTGCTGACCTTGCCGGCATTGATGATTGCACTACTGGCGCCGTTTGCCGGGGTCATCGCCGATCGGCTCGGACGCAAACCGCTGTTGCTGGCGAGCATGGCCCTGTACACGCTCTGCGGTGTGTTGCCGCTGTGGCTGGATTCGCTGCCGGCCATCGTCGCCAGCCGCGCCGGTATCGGTCTGGCGGAGGCGGGGATCATGACCTGCTGCACAACGCTGATGGGCGACTACTACAGCGGCGCCCGACGCGAGCGCTTGTTCGCCTTACAAATGGTCGCGACCTCACTCTCTGCGGCGGTGTTTATCGCGCTGGGTGGTTTTCTCGGTCAGGACGACTGGCGCACACCGTTTGCGCTGTACGCGGTCGGGCTGATTTTCCTGCCGCTGATGGCGTGGAAACTCTGGGAGCCGCAACCGCGCGTGCAACCGACAGCAACATTGCCGGTGCCAGCCCTGCGCGTTTTTCCGTGGCGCGCACTGACGCCCCTGTATGCGTTGTCGCTGCTCGCGGGCCTGAGCCTGTTCATCGTGCCGGTGCAAGCCGGTTATTTGCTCAACTTGTTGCATGTGGATGCGCCGCAGCAGATCGGCATGACCATGGGCGCCAATCAACTCGGCGTGCTCGCCGGGGCCTTGAGTTTTCGCCTGTTGAGCGGCTTGCGCAGCCAACATGTGCTGCTGATTGCCTATGGCCTGGCCGGCATCGGTGGGCTGTTGATGGCCGCTGCTGGCAGCCACGCGCAAGTGGTGGTCGCGGTCTTGGTCAACGGTCTGGGCATAGGCCTGATGTTGCCGACGTTGATCACCTGGATCATGGCGCAAGTCGGTTTTGCTCAGCGTGGCCGAGCGGCGGGGTGTTTCACCGCGGCGATTTTCGCCGGCGAATTCATCAGCCCGCTGGTGGTACTCGCCATCACTTCCGGGGCCTCCACGGCGTTGCCGCAAGCGTTGGCCATGATCGGTTGGCTGCAACTGGTCGTGGCGCTGTTTTGTCTGTCCGTGCCGAGGCTCGGTGGTCTGTTGACCCGCCCCAATGTTGGCGGTCACGACTCCATCGGCAACGGCCATTGAACGAGGATTTTCCATGCAAGCGCTTCCCCCTTTCAAACGCGTGGTCACCGGGCATGATGCCCACGGCCGCGCGGTCATCGCCAGTCTCGGCGCAACCGCCAACGTCTTCGCACTGCAAGCGGTGCCAGGCACGGTGTTTCATGAAATATGGAACAGCAGCGGCAGTCCGGCACTGCTCGACAATGCCGATGATCCAACCAGCAAACCCTTACAGCTGAGCCCCGGCCCGCAGGGCAGTGTGATTCGCGTCGTCGACATTCCGCCAGACAGCGTGCAGAACCAGGTCAGCGCTGCCGATGCAGCAGCCGCATTTGCCGAGATTGGCCAGGCGCATGCCGGCACCGGCCAGGCGAACTCGCGGCACAAACTGATGCACCGCACCGAAACCCTCGATTACGGCATCGTCACCGAAGGCGAAGTCTGGCTGGTGCTCGACGAGACAGAAGTCCACCTCAAGCGCGGCGACGTGGTGGTTCAACGCGGCACGAATCACGCGTGGAGCAACCGCACCGAGGCCATGGCGCGCATGGTGTTTATCCTGCTGGACGGGCGTTTCGCCGCTGAACTGCAAGACTGCCCGGGAGAAACGGCATGAAGCTCGCAACCCTGAAAAACGCTAGCCGTGACGGCCAATTGGTGGTGGTTTCGCGCGACATGGCCCGGGCTATCGACGCCCGTTTGGTAGCGCCGACCTTGCAGCAAGCCATCGAAAACTGGGCTGAAGCCGAGCCGCGTTTGCAGGCCCTGGCGCGTGAGCTTGAAAACCACGATTGCCGCGAGGCCTTTGCCTTCGACCCCGCGCAGGCAATGGCACCGTTGCCGCGTGCTTATCAATGGTGTGACGGTTCGGCGTTTCTCAGTCACGGCGCGCTGATGCAGAAGGCGTTCAACCTCGACCCGATTGAAGGCGCTGACCGTACGCCGTTGATGTACCAAGGCGCCGGTGATGACTTCATCGGCGCACACGATGACATCGAACTGCCGAGCGAAAGCCAGGGCATCGATTTCGAAGGCGAATTTGTCGTGCTGGTCGATGATGTGCCGCTGGGCTGTTCGGCCGAAAGCGCGTTGCAGCACATCAAGCTGATTCTGCAGATCAATGATGTCAGCCTGCGTGCGCTGGCACCGCGGGAAATGCGCACCGGGTTCGGTTTCCTGCAAGCCAAACCGTCCTCCAGTTTTGCCCCGCTGGCGATCACCCCGGATGAACTCGGCGAAGCCTGGCGAGACGGTCGCGTCAATTTGCCCCTGCAAGTGCAGTGGAACGGCGAGTGGTTTGGCCAGCCGCACGGCGCGCAGATGAACTTTCATTTTGGTGAGTTGATCGCCCACGCGGCCCTGACCCGGCGCTTGCGCGCCGGAACCCTGATCGGTTCCGGCACGGTGTCGAACGCCGAGCGCAACGTCGGCTCGGCGTGCATCGCCGAACGTCGGGCTATTGAGATGATCGAGCACGGCGCGCCGGTGACAGGATTTATGCGTTTCGGTGATCGTGTGCGCATGGACGTCACCGGCAGCGATGGTCAGTCACTCTTTGGTGCGATCGATCAACGCGTCGTCAAAGCCAACGGCTAAGGAACGCCCATGCGTGTACTGATTACCGGAGCCAATGGCTTTGTCGGCCGCGAACTGCTGCGTTGTCTGCTCGCGCGCGGCAGTTTGCGCGGGCAAGTCATTCGTTCGTTGCTGGTGCTCGACACTGACGTCCAAGGCCTGCCAGACGATCCGCGCCTGCGTCGGCACAGCGGCAGCGTGACGGATGCGGCGTTGATGCGCCGGGTCCTGGCCGATGGCATCGATGTGGTGTTTCACTTGGTCAGCGTCCCCGGCGGAGCAGCGGAGGCGCATTACGAATCGGGTTATCAGGTCAATCTGCTGGCCAGCCTCGAACTGCTCGATCAACTGCGCAACAAGGCACGTCCACCGGTGCTGGTGTATGCCAGCAGCGTCGCGGTGTACGGCGCGGATCTGCCGGCGAAGATGAACGAGCAGGCTGAACTGCATCCGCAACTGTCGTACGGCACACACAAGATGATGGTCGAGCGTGCGCTGATCGATTTGGGTCGGCGCGCTGAAGTCGATGGCCGCGCGGTGCGCCTGCCGGGCATTGTCGCGCGACCGCGCGAACCCAACGGCTTGCGCTCGGCTTTCATGAGCGACTTGATGCGTGCCTTTGCCGAGGGCGCTGAATATTGCTGCCCGGTGTCGCCGCAAGCAACAGCGTGGTGGATGTCGGCACGCTGTTGCGTGAACAACCTGATCCACGCCGCCGAACTGGACGACGCCGCCGCGCAACAGCGGGTCTGGCAACTGCCGGTGCTGCATTTGTCCATCGCCCAAGTCATCGATGCGCTGGCGGCAACTTACGGCGAGCAACGCCGTGGGCTGATCAGTTTCGCCGCTGATCTTGAACTCGAAACCCTGTTCGGGCGCATGCCGCCCTTGAAAACCCCGCAGGCGCGCGCTGCCGGCTTCAGCCATGACGGCAGCGTCGCCACACTTATTCGCAACGCCCTCAACCCAGCCCCTTATCGGCATCTGCCGTTGAACGGAGACACGCCTCATGTCACAGCCCATCCAGCGTAAACGTCGTCTGGTCGATCTTTCGGTGACCCTCGACAACAACCCTTACACAGACCCGCCGCCGCTGTTGCCGAAAATCGATTACATGGATCACCAGCAAGGCTGGCCCGAGATGGCGGCGATGTTTCCAGGTTTGCAGCTTGAGCAGATGCCCGGCAATGAATCGTGGGCCGCCGAGCGCCTGCAGATCACCACCCACAGCGGCACGCACATGGATGCGCCGTGGCATTACGCCTCGACCACCGATGGCGGCGAACCGGCATTTGGCATCGATGAGTTGCCGCTGGACTGGTGCTTGCAGCCGGGGGTCAAACTGGATTTTCGCCATTTGCCCGACGGTCACGTGGTGACGGCAGAAGAGGTTGAAGCGGAACTGGCGCGTATTGAGTACGCGTTGCAGCCGCTGGATATCGTGCTGATCAACACACGCGCCGGGGCGTTGTTTGGCCAGCCTGGGTATCTCGATGCCGGCATCGGCATGGGGCGCGAAGCGACGATGTATCTGCTGGAACGCGGCGTGCGCGTGGTCGGCACGGATGCCTGGAGCTGGGACGCGCCGTTCAAATACACCCGTGAACGTTTTGCCGCCAGCGGCGATGCCTCGATCATCTGGGAAGGGCATAAGGCCGGGCGCGATATCGGCTACGGACAAATGGAAAAACTGGCCAACCTCGAATCCCTGCCAGCGAGCGGTTTCACCGTGTCGTGCTTTCCCTACAAGATCCGGCATGCGTCTGCAGGGTTTGTGCGTGCGGTGGCTATTTTCGAAGAGTGAGTTCCGGACACTCCTTCCACAACAATAAGAGAACACCGATGGCTCTATCGCGATTACCGCTGACGGCACTTTTTTGCGCCCTGACGATGGGCAGCAGCATGGCCATGGCGGCCAGCCAACCGAATATCCTGCTGATTGTAGCGGACGATCTCGGCTACTCGGATCTGGGCAGCTATGGCGGCGAGATTCACACGCCCAGACTGGATGAACTGGCCCAACAGGGCGTGCAATTTACCAGCATGTACGCGGCGCCGACCTGTTCCATCACCCGCTCGATGTTGCTGTCCGGCACTGACAATCACCTTGTCGGGCTGGGCACCATGGCCGAAGCATTGCAACCGTTTCAACGGGGTAAACCGGGGTATGAAGGGTATCTGAACGGGCGCGCCTACTCGGTTGCCGAACTGCTCAAAGCGGGCGGATACAACACGCTGATGGTCGGCAAATGGCACTTGGGTCTGGAAGCCGATCAAGGCCCGGATCGGCGTGGTTTCGAACAGTCGTTCACGTTGCTGGAAGGCGGGGCGACGCACTTCAAACCCGCCAGCGTTGCACCGACGCCGTTGGAGCAAGTGCATTACCGTGAAAACGGCCAGTCGGTAGAGGTTCCCGAGACGTTCTACTCCACAGACTTTTACACCGACAAGCTGATTGGCTACCTGCAAAACACCCAACGCCAAGGCAAACCTTTTTTTGCCTATGCCGCCTACACGTCACCGCACTGGCCATTGCAAGCGCCCAAGGAATACCTCGACAAATACCGCGGCCGTTTCGATCAAGGCTACGACACCGTGCGCTCGTCGCGCATTGAGCGGCTGAAAAAGCTCGGCCTGGTGGACAAGGACTTTCAGCCAGCGCAACCCTTACCTGTGAACCCACGGCTGCCCGGTTGGCAGCAACTCACGGCCGAGCAGCAGAAAATCGAAGCGCGGAAAATGGAGATCTACGCGGCAATGGTCGACAACCTCGATCACAACATTGGCCGGGTCATCGACTACCTGCGCCAAAGCGGCCAGTACGACAACACGCTGATCGTGTTCATGTCCGACAACGGCGCGGCAGCGGAAAACCATGCGCAGTTCTATCCACCCGGCGCGAACACCGATAACAGCCTGGCCAACCTGGGCCAGCGCGGCTCGCAGATCGATTATGGTTTGCGCTGGGCGGAGGTCAGTGCCGCGCCTTTCCACTTGTTCAAGGGCACCACGGCCGAAGGCGGAATCAGTGTGCCGGCGATCATTCAACTGCCTAAGACACTGCGTCGTCAGGGCGTAGAAAGGGGCGTGGCGCGGGTGGATGATCTGGCGCCGACATTCCTTGATTTGGCGGGCATCGCTTTGCCGAGCGAAGCTGACAAACAACCGATCACCGGCCGATCCATCCTGCCAATGCTCGAAGGCAAGGGCAGCCCTCACGACGCTGAGAGTCTGGCCGGAGAGTTGTTCGGCAATGCTTATTATCGTGAGGGCAACCTCAAATTGTTGGGTATGCGCCCGCCAGCAGGTTTCGGCGATAACACGCAGCCGCCGCAATGGCAGTTGTTTGATGTTGCCCAGGATCGTGGTGAAACCCATGACCTGGCGGCGGCTCAGCCGCAGACGGTCGAGCGGCTCAAAGCCGCATGGCTCAAATATGCCGAGCGGGTCGGCGTAGCGTTTGCGCCGCACTAGCACGGCAGAGGCTTTGAACACAGTGGACGGCGTTTGCCGCCGCCACTGTGTTGCGGCCATCAACTTGTCGGATTGCGCAGTCGCTCGATGATTCTGCGGGCACGATTGGCACCGACGTCGACGTGGATATCAATCATCGGGCGCGTACCGAACCGGCACATGTTCTGGTACTGCGCTTCGATCACCACTTTGTCTTCATCAAACGTCAGTTTCGTCTGTTCGATCACTTTGGCTTTGACCGATTCAGGATCATGTTCAGGGTTGGTCGCCATGGTCCAGAAATAGTGGCTTGTGGTGTCGGTTTCCGGCGTTACACCGTGAAAACCTCGCATGTGGAAACCACCTCGATCCGGGTTATGCAGATCGTCCGTGCCCGCGTCTATCGCGCCGGTCCAGATGCGCAGGTGATTGAAGTGAAATTCGATCTCCTGCCAGCGGTCGATGTTGCCTTTGAACGGGTAGGCCGCGGTGTAGGTCGGCGGCGGGACGGAATTGGGCATATGACGAACCACACGAACCATCGAGTCATCACCGTCCACGCTCATCTTCGCGTTCATGTGAATGCTGGCGTTGCCGCCAATGGTGTGCAGATGGACATAGCCAAGATGACTGAGATCCATCAGGTTGTCGTGGATGAGTTGATAGGGCGCGTCGTAGTGGTAGACATCACCGTCGAACAGGTACTTACCGCTGCTGTGTACGTCGTAGACCGGTGGCGCGAATGTCGGCTCGGGATGCTCAGCGCTGCCAAACCAGATCCAGATGATCTGATCCTGCTCCCGGACGGGGTAGGCAGGGACTTTGGCTTTGCTCGGGATCTTGTCCTGGCCCGGAATTTCGATGCATTTACCGCCTTCATTGAATAGCAGTCCGTGATAACCGCAGCGCAATCCACGTTCCTCCACCGTGCCGCCGGACAGCGGCAGTGCACGATGGCAGCAGCGGTCTTCCAGCGCGGCGACCTGGTTATCTGCCGTGCGGAAAAGCACCACCGGTTTATTCAGTAACGTGCGGCCAAGAGGTTGGTCTTTCAGTTCCCGGCTCAAGGCTGCAACGTACCATTGATCGAGCGGGAAACTTGGCACGGTGACCGGGGCAATTTCGTGTGCAAGAGGTTGGGCAGCGATAGTCATGATGTTCTCCGGCGAGCGGTCGATGCTCGGTTCAGGTCAAAGATCCAATACCAGGCGGGGCGATTTGGCACGTGAGCAGCAGGGCGTGAAACGGTCATTGGCAGCGTGTTCAGCAGCCGTCATGAACTGGTCACGGTGATCGCCAATGCCTTCGAGCAAGCCCGTGACACAGGTGCCGCAGACGCCTTGCTCGCACGATGATTCGATGGCAATTCCGGCCTCATCGAGTACTTCAAAAACAGTTCGATCGGCGGGGATGTAAAAAATCTGTCCTGTGCTCGCCAACTGAACTTCGAACGGCGAATCAGCGCTTGCATCGACAGGTGCGGCGGCGAAGAACTCTCTGTGTACGCGATCTTCCGGCCAGCCAGCGGCCTGCGCGGTGTCGAGGATGAAATTCATGAAACCGACGGGGCCGCACACGTAAAGGTGCGTCGTGGTATCTGGCGCGGTGAGGAGGGCGGTTGCATCGAGTTTCTGTTGGGGCGATCCGCTGTCGTCATGCAAGTGCACGTGGCTGGCGAACGGCGCTTGCCGCAGGTATTGGATAAACGCGGCACGCTCGCTGGATCGAAAACTGTAATGCAGCTCGAAATCCGCGCCTTGATGATGAAGTTCGTGGGCCATCGCCAGCATCGGTGTGATGCCAATGCCGCCGCCGAACAGCAAGTGACGCTTCGCTGAATCGGCGAGTGGGAAAAGGTTGCGCGGCTCGCTGATGCTGAGTGTCTGTCCCTGACAGATGCTGTCGTGCATCGCGGTGGAACCGCCGCGGGAGGCGGGATCCTTCAGCACACTGATCAAGTAGCGATGACGCTCTCGGGAGTCATTGCACAGCGAGTATTGTCGGGTGAGGCCGCCGGCAATATGGATGTCGATGTGAGCACCGGCGTTGAACGGTGGCAACGGGCGACCGTCCGCTGCGCACAACTCGAAACTGCAAATACCCTCGGCCTCAACGACTTTGCGGGTGACGTTGACTTGAAGCATGACTTCTCCCTCCACATTGAAGTGGCTGCTGAAAAACGAATGGCAAAAAGGGGGGCGAGCGAGTGACGAATCAGCCGGGCGCGAAGAAGTAGAGGCGGTAGGAAATCATCGGCGCCACGGAAGGGCACGGTTGGGAAGCATTCATAAGCAAGACCTGTAATTATTTTTTTGAGGTTGTGCTACGGCGTATCATGCGGCGCATTGACCGCAATGCTTGGCTGAGTGAATCCTCAGATAAATTGGTTGCGGTGTCAACCAAATTACAAATCTTCGATCTATGGTGTTTTCTCGATGGCTACCGATACACAACTGAACCTGTCGCGTTATGTACCTGGCCTGGTGACGTTCCTGGCGAACAAACTCGCCACCGGGGCTTCCCAGTGCTATCGCAAACACTTCGGAATCGGCGTGGTTGAATGGCGAATGCTTTCAATGCTGGCCGTTGAATCCGACATCACCGCCAATCGAATCTGCCAGGCCATCGGCCTCGACAAGAGCGCTGTCAGTCGTTCATTGCAAACGCTGGAAGCAGCGGGGCGGATCACCAGCCAACTTGATCCCAAGGACGCGCGGCGTTACACCGTACGATTGACGGCCAGCGGTAAAGAACTGCATGACCGCGTGCTCAAAGTTGCACTTGAGCGAGAGTCGCGTCTGCTCAGCGGATTGACCCCTGCCGAGGTCGACACGTTGGTTGACTTGCTTGGGCGCCTGCACTTGCAAGTGCCCAATGTGAACAGTTATGACCCGAGTGATGAGTGAGTCAGGGACAAACGATTTATTGCTGATAAATGCTTCGATTGGCCGGTCCATGCGCTTAAGCAGGCTTCACGCGGCAGCCCGGATGATGCCGCACTGGCTGATGAAAGCATGAGGGCATGCAGACTGCGCTCTGCCTCATACCCTCGGGTGAATTCATCACCGAGTGGCACCGATCGACACACACCGTTCTCGACATAGAATGAGCGTGCGCAATCGCCCCAATCATTTCCTGAGCGGGGGCTGAGGTCGACGGTCACAAGATTATTCAGGCCCACTTTTTCGCTGCTTGGTTGATAGTCTCGACCTGACACTGAAATCGAACTGCGCGATCCGAGTAATACGAATGCCGGACAATCGTAATACCAGGTATCAGGAAACCCTGATTGCCTCAGCAGATCAGCTGCAATTTTCGCGATTGAAGACTCGGTCAAATCTGGTTTTATAGGGTCAACGAGCTGCGACAGGACCGATTTCGCTGCGGTCTGTATCAGTAGATTGCGTGGTGCAGGCATGAGTGAAGCCTCTATCGTCGTCCTTGAATGATGGAGCAGGCGCTTGAGCAAAATTGAACGTCAGCTTTTTGGCCTAGACTGGGCCAACTCTCTAATCGAAGGACATAGAATGCTTATTGTCTTCAGCGGCCTTCCCGGTACTGGAAAAACGACTATAGCAAGTGACCTTGCCACCAGAACAAGTGCGGTGTATCTGCGGATTGATACGATTGAGCAGGCTATCCGAAATTCCGGTGCTCTGGCACAAGACGTGGGGCGGAGCGGTTATATGGTCGCTAATGAGCTTGCTCTGAGCAATCTTCGCTTTGGTAGTACAGTCATAGTCGACTGTGTTAACCCTGTAGTTGAAAGCCGAAAGGCGTGGAGCGAGATCGCTGCTCGCTCTGGTGCTCCACTAGTGAATATCCAGGTGGTTTGCTCTGATAAATATGAACACCAACGACGGGTAGAAACCAGGAAGATTGATATTCCTGGCCTGACACCACCAACCTGGCAGTCTGTATTGGATCATGAATATGAGCCATGGGATAACACTCCGTTTGATATAGACACAGCCCTGACGTCTCCGGTGGAGGCAGTGGCAATGATCATTAAACGATTTTTATCCGAGAAGTAGCGCCAGCTGAAAGCTCAATGTAGCAAGGGGTGATCAGCAGACGCTTGCCGCTTTTGGCCGAACGCTGGCGATCGAGAACCGCGGCTTCCGGCCAATTGCTGACGCCCACAAATGGCCGCTTTCGGCCAGAATCATTCACCCGATACTTTCCTATCTCAGATAGCGCACTGGCGTTAGCGATATTCGGAGCTAGCCATACCCGTCTACTGCTCAAGCATTAAACTGCGCCATAGGATCACTGTTGGTGCAACAGGTGAGAGGTCTGTTTGCTGCAGTACCTGTTTTGGCAACTCAATTGCAGTCGAATCGCTCAGTCCGGATGAGGAGTGCTGGTGTGCTAAAAGTTGCTCGGGCACTTCGGTAGTCATCGATGGGCGGGTAGTCATTTGATCGTAACCACGACCTTGCCTTTGGCTCGTCCCTGTTCGACGTATTTCAGCGCCTCTGCCGTTGATTCAAAGGGAAACGTTCGATCAATCACCGGATTGATGATGCCGGCCTCAACCAGCGCGCTGATTTGGTGCAGTTGGGCGCCGTTGGCGCGCATGAACACGAACGTGTACCTGATGTCCTGCTTGCGTGTCTTGCGCCGAATGCCGAGGCTCAGCAGACGCATTACCTGCCGCAATGGCCAGGATAATCCCTGCTCCTGTGCGAATAGCGCAGTGGGCGGCCCTGAGATGGAAATCAGCTGGCCGCCGGGCTTGAGGACCTTGAGTGACTTTTTCAGGACATCGGTGCCAAGGCTGTTCAACACCACGTCGTAGCCGTGCAAGACATCTTCGAAATTCTGCTTTTTGTAGTCGATGACCACGTCAGCCCCCAGCGCCTTGACCCATTCGACATTCGCGGTGCTGGTGGTTGTGGCGACAAAGGCACCCAGGTGTTTGGCAAGCTGGATGGCAACGTTGCCGACGCCGCCGGAGCCGGCATGAATCAACACCTTCTGGCCCTGTTGCAGGCGGGCGGTGTCGACCAGCACTTGCCAGGCCGTCAGTGCCACCAAGGGCAGGGACGCGGCTTGCGCCATGCTGGTATTGGCCGGTTTCAGGGCGATCGCGTTCTCGTCCACGGCAATCCTCTCGGCGAACGTGCCGATCCGTGCTTCCGGCGGGCGAGCGTACACCTCGTCACCCGGTTTGAAGCGTGTCACTTTAGAGCCGACCGTCACCACGACACCCGCCAGGTCGTTGCCCAGAATCAGCGGAAACGAGTAGGGCAGGATCAGCTTGAATTCGCCTGTGCTGATCTTCGAATCCAGCGCGTTGACACTGCTGGCATGGACCTCGATCAAGACGTCGCGGCCTCCCACTTCAGGGGCTGGCGCTTCGCCGAGGCGTCCGGGTTGCTTGCCGTAGCGATCAATCAGAAAGGCTTTCATCGAGGTGCGGCTCTTGTCGGTTGTAGGGAGGGTAGCCGGGGCGTGGTCAGGCATCGAGGAACGCCTGCGCCTTGGCCACAAAATCAAGGTGATGCTGGAAAATCCCGCCGTGTCCGGCATCCTGATAAATCACCAATTCTGCGTTGGGGATTCGCTTGGCCAGTTCAAACGAATTGACGCTGGGCACCATGATGTCGGTGTCGCCGTTGACGACCAGCGTCGGTGACTGCAAACGCCCAAGGTCTTGCGGCGGCTGCTTGCCCCACGCGGTGATCGCTTTCAACTGGCGCAGGAAAGCGCGGGGCGTCGGGCCTTGATCGCGATTGTTTTTGCGAGTTTGCAGGCGCTGCAAATACTGCGAGGCCGATCGACGGCCGTTGGCCGTAGACGTGAAAAACAGATAGAACTTCGGATCGCGCAGAGTCAGCAGGCCTTTGAGGATCAATGGCCACGTCACCGGGCCAACCTTGTCGATATCGCTGCCGCCGGCTGGCCCGGTGCCGGTCAGAATCAACCGCCGCACCAGTTCAGGGGCCTTCAGAGCGATGTCCTGAGCGACGAAACCGCCGAGGGAGAAGCCGAGCACATCAACGGTGTCCAGCCCCAGCGCGCGGATCAACTGGATGGCATCGTCAGCCATCTCGCCGACGGTCAGTGGCGCGGTTCCACCCGAGCCGCCGATGCCGCGATAGTCGGTGGTGATGACGCGTCGGGTTTGCGCCAGGCCATCGATGATCGCGGGGTCGAAGTTGTCGAGCACTGCGCCCCAATGGTTGAACAATAGGAGAGGCACGCCGGTGGCGGGGCCAGTGTCGCGATAGGCAAAGCGAACGCCGTTGGCGGTGACGGACTGGTTTGCCGCGTCGATGAACGACGTCGGCGAACCCGAAGGCAGATTTGTTTGTGCTGAATTCATGACTACTCCGGATTGCAGGACGGATTCGGTTCAGCGCCTTGCGCCTGCAGCGAATCCGCCCAACATGCTCGCTACCTGAACATCACTCTGGCGTCTGGTAACGCTGAGCAACCGCAGACTGACGGATTTGCCCGATCAGGCCCAGACGTGCGCCCTGCAGGACATCCCAGCGCTCCGCTTCGTGCAGCGGCGGAATGGTCACGGGCTCGCGACGATCGAAGCCGACGAGAGCGGCATCCACCAGATCGCCCACTTCCATGATTTCGCTCAGGGTGTTGATGTCGACGCCGGAGCGATCCCAGATTTCCGTGCGCGTGGCGGCCGGCAGCACCGCCTGCACGTAGACGCCCTGAGGCGACAATTCCAGACTTAAACCCTGGGACAGAAACAGCACAAAGGCCTTGGTCGCGCCGTAGACCGTCATGCCGAATTCCGGCGCGAGGCCTACCACCGAACCGATGTTGATGATCGCACCGTCACCGGCCTTGACCAGACGTGGAGCGACGGCGCTGGCCAGTCGCACCAGCGCGGTGGTGTTGAGGGCGACCAGTTGCGCCACTTTGTCGGTGCTTTGCTCGACGAAATGGCCGGACAGCGCGGCACCGGCGTTATTGACGAGGATGCCGATGCGGGCGTCGTCGCGCAGACGGTTTTCAACGACGGTCAGGTCGCCGGATTGAGTCAGGTCCGCCGGGATCACATCGACCGCGACCTCATGTTCACCGCGCAAGCGTGCGGCCAGTGCGTCCAGGCGCGCCTGATCGCGGGCGACCAGTACCAGATCGTGGCCGCGTTGCGCAAAGCGTTCGGCGTAGACGGCGCCAATGCCGGTGGAGGCGCCAGTGATCAGAACAGTAGGGCGAGTGCTCATGGGGTATCTCTCTTTGAGGAGGTGAGAAAAAGAGTGCGCTTAGCTTGCGCTGACGCTCGATTCAGCCAGTGTCGGGTAGTCGATGTAGCCTGCCGCGCCGCCGCCATAGAGGGTGGCGGGATTGAACGCGGACAACGG
The DNA here is from genome assembly GCF_000282515.1 of Pseudomonas sp. GM80. Lineage (GTDB taxonomy): Bacteria > Pseudomonadota > Gammaproteobacteria > Pseudomonadales > Pseudomonadaceae > Aquipseudomonas. The sequence goes on along the minus strand of NZ_AKJD01000015.1, from coordinate 54,018 downwards.
CGCGCCACGTTTCAGGCGTTCCACCAGATCCGGATTGCCAATGAACGGGCGACCGAAAGCGATCAGGTCGGCCTGGTCTTCAGCGAGCCGTGAGGTGGCCAGATCGAGGTCATAGCCGTTGTTGGCGATGTAGGTGTTTTTGAAGCGCTGGCGCAGGGCGGCGAAATTGAAGGGCGCCACGTCACGCGGACCGCCGGTCGCGCCTTCGACCACATGCAGGTAAACCACGCCGAGGGCGTCGAGTTGTTCGACGAGGTAATCGAATTGCGCCTGCGGATCACTGCTGGAGACGCCATTGGCCGGCGACACCGGCGACAGGCGAACACCGGTGCGGTCTGCACCGATCTCACTGACTACAGCCGCCGTCACGTCGAGCAACAGACGCGCGCGATTTTCAATCGAGCCGCCGTAAGCATCGGTGCGCAGATTGGAGTTGTCCTTGAGGAATTGATCGAGCAGGTAGCCGTTGGCACCGTGAATTTCCACGCCATCGAAGCCAGCGGCGATCGCGTTGGCCGCCGCCTGGCGGAAATCGTTGACGATGCCCGGCAGTTCGCTGATGTCCAGTGCGCGCGGCTCGGAAACGTCTTCGAAGTGGTTGTTGACGAACACTTTGGTGGCGGCGCGCAGCGCAGAAGGGGCCACCGGGGCGACGCCGTTTTCTTGCAGGTCGACGTGCGAGACGCGGCCGACATGCCACAGTTGCAGGAAGATTATTCCGCCCTTGGCATGCACCGCGTCGGTCACGCCGCGCCAGCCGTCGATCTGTGCCGGCGTGTAGATCCCCGGGGTGTCCTGGTAACCCTGGCCCTGTCGGGAGATTTGCGTGGCTTCGCTGATCAGCAAACCGGCGCTGGCGCGCTGGCTGTAATAGGTCGCCGCGAATTCGCTGGGGACGAAACCTTGACCGGCGCGGTTGCGTGTCAGCGGCGCGAGAACGACGCGGTTCGCCAGAGTGAGTTTGCCCAGCGTGTAAGGGGAGAACAGGGTTTGCTCGGTCATCTGGTGTTTCTTCCGTGGCCGTTGATGAAGATCGATGGTGCGAGCAATTAGGATGATGATCGAAATCTAAACTGTCAACGGTTTTGATTATGGCCAACATCTATGTATTATCGGGCGCAGGATTTCCCCGCAAACACGAGGTATTGCACGTGAGAGTGACCAAGGCCCAGGCGCAGGCCAATCGAGAGCACATCGTTGAAACGGCCTCAGAGCTGTTCCGTGAGCGCGGCTTTGATGGCGTCGGCGTGGCCGATCTCATGGCGGCCGCCGGTTTTACCCATGGCGGTTTTTACAAACACTTCGGGTCGAAGGCCGACCTAATGGCCGAAGCCTCGGCGTGCAGTCTGGCCAAATCGCTGACCGGCGCTCAGGCGCTGGATGTCCCGGGCTTCATCAACGTCTACGTGAACAGAGAGCATCGCGACGGACGTGGTGACGGTTGCACCATGGCCGCGTTGGGCGGCGACGCGGCGCGCCAGTCAGATAAGGTGAAAGCGACATTTGCCCAAGGCATTGAGCACACCCTGCAAACTTTGGGCGAGAAGTACCCGACAGGGCCGGAGGCCGAGGCGGGTGAGGGGCGCAAGAAGATGATCGACCTGCTGTCGCGGGCCGTCGGCGCTATTATTCTGTCGCGTGCCTGCCCGGATGATTCCGCACTTGCTGATGAAATTCTTGAGGTGTGCCGGGCAGAAATGGTTGCTTCATTGCCGGTCGATGACGTGAAGACGGTGTAGAGAGGCATTCATTGAAAGCGCACAGCGTCATCCGTGGCAGTACCATCATGGAGCAGTCACCCTCGGCCTCAAGGCTGCTTGCGAAAGAACAAAGTGATCTGGCCGACCTCTACACCGAATTTGCTCATGAACGAGCGATTTATCAGGGTGTTCTTGTCCATCAGGTACATCCAGTCATCTAAATGAACCTCATACTCCTTGCCATCCACCGGAAGGTTCAGCACATATTTCCAGCGCAGTGCGTTGCCTGCCACCTCGCCAAGCGCCTCGCCCACCACGTCGCCAGCGGTTCCGCGCCATTGGCCTGGGCCAGCAGGGGTTAGCGTCCACACCCGTTTTTGCGTAGTACCGTCGCTGTAGGTAAACGACTCGTCGAGGATCAGCCTGCGGCCTTCGGAGTGGCCATTGATCACCACATGAAAACGCTTCGTGACCTCGCCTGATCGCTTTTGAAACATACCCCACGCCTCGACCCGGCCCTCGAAGAATTCGCGCAACTCGAGCGTGGGCGTCTCGTGGCTGTAGGTCTGCACATCCACTTGGCTGCAGCTTGCCAGGCCAATGCATAGCAGCAGTATCCATTTCTTGAGCATGTGCATTTCCTCGAAGGTCTCCGGGCGTAAGGTGCCCAGTGGACTAGGGCTTGGTCGGGTCTGCCGGACGCCAGATCAGTTTGCTGGTGTCATACCCCTGTTGCTGAGCAATCTTTACCAGCTGTTCACGGTTGACGCCGTTAATTTCAGAGGTGCGTGAAAGCACCCACAGATATTCCCGGTTCGGGTGGCCGACCAGTGCGAACTGGTAGGCCGGGTCGTGGTAAAGCACCCAATACTCGCCTTTGGTTATTCCTGGCGCGATGCGGCTGAACCAGTTATCAAACTGCACCCAGAGCTTGTCTGTTTTGCCTGGCTGCTGCGATTCGGCAATTCCGCCTACCTCTTTCCATTCGCCATCCTGTTCCCTGCAACGATTGGTGACGTCAATGCGGCCATCATCACGCAGACCGTAATGCGCTTCTGACTGCTGGCAATTGCGCTGGAAGAACATAGGCAACCTGGCCTGCTCGTACCAGGTGCCCTGGTATTTCTGCAGGTCGACTTGCATGGTGGTGGGAGGGGGCTCCTCGCGCGAGCCTGCGCACCCAGCGAGTGCCACACCCAAACAGGAAAGCAGAACGATCTTGCGTATCGACATAGAGACCTCCAGGTTGTCAGGAGAAACGCACATGTCATTGGAGGTAGGGTGAGCGTGAAAAGTGCTATCGACTTGCAATCGATACGATGGCCCCGCTCATGCAGGTCGCCGTCCACTTTCAACGACCTCTTACCGGGCCATTACCGTCCACAGCTGATCAACCTTCGTCGTGTAGCTCTGACTCATCAACTCGCGGCGCATCGCCCAATCAGGCGCCGCCGGCACGCTGGCGAGGCGAAGAACTCCCTTTCCCCAACGACCATTGATTTCATCCAGCACGGTCATCACCTTGTCCGCCGTAACAGGCTGGGAGTGTGCAAACAGGTCGTCCGTGAATTCACCGGGCTGGCGCAAATCCATCAGCAGAACTTCCGCTTTGCTGTATTTGAAGCCTGGTCGGAAGAGGCGATTGACCGCTTCGGTCGCAGCCTTGGTCATGAGTCGAACGTCGTTTGTCGGGTAGGGGAGTTCGACGAGTGCGCCGTTCGCGTACTTCGCTTCTTCGGGATTGAACATGCCTGTCCTGATACTCACGCGGATCTTCTTGCACAGCGAGTTTTGCGCTCTGAGCTTTTCCGCCGCGCGCTGGGTGTAGGTGGCGACGGCCTCCTTGATCGGCTCGATCTGCGTGAGCCGGGTGCCGAACATCCGGCTACAGCAAATCTCTTGCTTGGGTGGGTCAGCTTCACCCAGTTCCAGACAGGAGGTGCCGGCAAGCTCGCGAGCGGTCTTTTCGATTACCACGCTGAATTTCTGACGAAGCATCCACGGATCGGCTTTCGCCAAGTCCATGGCGGTCTTGATGCCCATCGTTTCCAGGTGGGCCTTCATGCGCCTGCCGATGCCCCAGACCTCGCCGACATCGGTGTTGCGCAGCGTCCAGTCGCGTTTGAACGGGTCGCACAGATCGACCACACCGCCGGTGATATCCAGCAGCCGTTTGGCGGTATGGTTGGCGAGCTTCGCCAGGGTTTTGGTGCGGGCAATACCCACCCCGACTGGAACCCCCGTGCGCTTGAAAAGAGTGGAACGCATATGCCGCCCAAAAGCACATAGATCGCCTGGGACGCCGGTCAGATCGGCAAACGCCTCGTCAATGCTGTAGACCTCGAGCGCTGGCACCATCGATTCGATGATCGTCATGACGCGTTCGCTCATGTCGCCGTACAGTGCGTAGTTACTGCTGAAGGCCACGACTCCATGCCGGCGAAGGTGATCTTTGATTTGAAAGTACGGCTGGCCCATTTTCACGAAAGGCTTGGCGTCGTAGCTGCGCGCGATCACGCAGCCGTCGTTGTTGGACAGCACCACGATAGGTGTCTTTGCCAGGTCGGGTCTGAACACTCGCTCGCAGCTCGCATAGAAGCTGTTGCAGTCAATCAGGGCAAAGACTGGCTCAAGTGTTTTCATGATTGCGCACGCTGTATTTCACCACACCCCAGATCACCAGCTCATCGCCCTCCATGACATGCCTTGCCGGGTATTTTGAATTCTCTGACAAAAGCATCACGGCGTTCTCGCGCAGAAGCAAACGCTTGCAGAAGGGCTCGGAATTGAGTGCTGCGATGACAATATCGCCGCTGACCGCATCGATGCTCCGATCAACCACCACCAGATCCCCTGAATAGATGCCGGCGCCCTGCATGCTATCGCCATCAATTCTCACCAGGTACACGTGCGGCGCGCGGATATCAAACAGCTCATCGAGGGAAATGTGTTTTTCGATGTGATCAGCCGCAGGGGAGGGGAAACCCGCCGGCACCCTGGATGAATAGAAGGGCAGCTTTATGCCGCCAGACGCGAGAGGGCCGAGGATGGTGATGCTCATGATGCAAGCCTTAAGAGGTTAGCTGTACGTATATACAGTTAACGATTTGCTTCGCTTGCGGTCAATCTCATAGGTACGACAATTCGACGGGTGACACCCTGTGCGGACGCTACTCGATCTGCGAATCGATGGACCGCTGTCCCAAGGAGCTAGCGCCAGAGCAGATGGTGATACTTTGGCCAGTCGAGAGGTTTATCCGGCTGAGGAGGCGGATACTCATCAATAAGAAAGGGAGCATCGGCCATGCACAGGGAATCAACTCGGGGCCTATTGTTGCTTGGAAACAGATATTAATATCGGCTGTCCGGGTGAGAGACCTCAGGCGCTACTCCTTAAAAGTGCGGGCCGTGTTGTTGGAACCAAGGGTGGAAATCACAAAACGTTGAAAGACTGGAAATCTGAACACGGCTCTGCGACTGTCGAGTCCTGGTTGGCCAAGTGATTTTGGTTTAAATACAAAAGGGCCTGACAAGGCCCTTTTCAGTTATCGTTTTTTAGTCAACTTGGGGGTGATTTCGTAGCTGTATTCAGGTTGTAGGCGCGGCGTCTTCTGCCAATACGTTGGCAGGGGGCATTTGAATGAGTGTCTACAGAAGGCTCACGGACGGGAAGCCACCTCGTCCAGGTGCTGCAGCAGTGCCAGAGGATCCTCGTAGACTCGGAGTGCACCTGCACGTTCAAGCTCTCCTGTGTCATAACCACCTGAAAGCAGCCCTATACCGGTGGCCTTGCAGCGTCGTGCGGCAAGCATGTCCCAGATGGCGTCACCGATCACCAGGCAATCTTCGATGGGTACATTGAGTTTGCTTGCAGCGGCGAGGAAAAGGTCTGGATCGGGCTTGCCATACTCGACGTCATCACGGGTGATGAGATTCACCTCCGAGATATTCAAGCCCAATGCCTTCAGATTTATCGCCGCAGTGTCCATGCCACCGCTGGTCGCAATACACCACTTGAACTGATCGCGGTTCAGAGTATCGAGAAGCTCGACAGCGCCAGGCAGAGCGCTTATCTGACCCTGCAGATCCTTGTAGGCTTTATCATGTTTATCGCTGAGCCTTTTAGCCTGGTCTGGTTTGATTTCCAGGCCGGTCTCACGGGCTAGCATCTTGAGCATCAGCCCGCCGCTCATACCAATCTTTCTGTGAATTCGCCACATGGCCAACGGTATGTCTTCTGAGTCGAGCGCGGTTTTCCACGCGAAAACATTCTGGTAGACGCTATCAGTCAACGTGCCATCCAGATCAAAAATGAATGAGGTTTGCTGGCGCATACGAGACACCTCCATCAAGCAAATTTCAGGTAGCAGCTGTCGCGTATTCGAAATATCGGTCGCACCGAATACCAAGGACGCTGACGTTAATCCTTGAGTCTTTCCAAGTCGGCTGGGCCGGGTTCCACACGTGGTTCGTCGCCAAGGAACTCATCTTCCCTGACCACTCGTTCGTCATCTGTTAAGCCTGTTTCTGACACGTCCGAGACGAGAGCAGAATCTTTCAGTGCTTTGCTTTTTTTTGATGAAACGGAGCTTTTTTCAGTCATAAGATTTCTCCTCGCCCCTTGAAATTCGAGGCGCTCAATTTTTCGAAAACATATGCTCTGAGTCGTTCCGTCTTTCGCAGATATCGAAGCGGAGAAAGCGCAGCGCATGAATGCCACTGCGGTTTCCATCGCCTTGCTTCCGCCTTGAGCCAAGGGTTAATCAGACGCATGAAGCAACCTGAACCATTCAGCATAAGGCGAGTTAGTGACCCGGAATCGATTGAAATCAGGACTGCCATCAACCCACCAAACAGGGCCCCGCTCACCAAGCGCTACTTTGGCCAGTTGTACGTTTTCCCGAGCGCGCTTCATCTGCGATTCGTCTTCCGCATCCTTTGCTTTCTTCACCTCCCGTCGAGCTGCCATGAGTGCATCGACGAGACGCTGGCGCACGTCCTCTTGCAATGATGGATTTGAACAGCGCCACAGCTGCCCTTTGACAACGAAGTAACGACCGTCAGGTGTTACTGGATGCATTCCTCACCTCCGATCTTCAAAGGCCGCTTCTCCAGATACTTCATGATGAAGTCCTCAGATTCGGTGGTGTTGCGATAGAGGATGGGGGCTTGCGCAACGTTCCATCGAGATGACTGAAAGGCTGAAATGGCAGGCTGGCGACGGTCGGTAAGCCAATAAATCGAACACTCGAAATACCAACCCTCTCAAAGGTACATGCCCCCACCATTGAGGGTACTGAGAGGTGTCTATGAATCACGATCCTAAGCTTCAAGGCGGTATGGGTGAGGACGACCCAATGCCCACGTCACCCGATCCATTGAGCCCGGGGCGCACTGAGGTTGACCCGATGAAGGAGGAGGGGATTGACGAACTGCCGGATAACGAGGGTGAGCGTCCGCTTGATGACGACGTCGGGCTAGACCCTGAGCGTGTGCGGGAGGAGACGGATAATGCGGTGATGGATACTCAGCAGGATCCACGCTGACGGGGTGACAGCACGCTTACTGATTGGCACACGGAGGTCGCTGTATCAGCGATGACTCGGCACGTTCAAGCCATAGTGCGGAGCACATCACATAAAGACACTGATCTCTTTATTCGGCACAAAAAAAGACCCGCGATGGGGGCACGGGTCGGGAAACACTTAAGGAGCTGTCACAACCGTACACCCGCCAATGTGAAATTATCGTGATGGGAGTAGCACGGTGGGTTCGATGGAAAAATCAGACAGCGTTACTGGCAGAACCTAGGGTATCAAGCGCATCTCGCGTAGTTTGTCGAACACGTCGAAAAATGCCTGATCGCTTGCTTGATACGCAGTGAAGCCCATTGCACGGCTTTTCGACATATCCGTGACTACTTCGATGGGGCGGCCGAGATCTGCATCGGTGTGCCATGGGGACACCAGGCGACCAATATCGGATTCTTTCAAACCGTATTCCGCAACCATTTGCGTCCATGCGGCCTGGTCGTTATCCATCTGCTTCTCGAGCGGCGAAAGTGAAGCGGGATAATCGGCAGCAGGCAAGTCGAAGTAGTCGGCAATTCGGCTCCACATCCATTTCCAACGAAATACATCGCCATTCGTGACGTTGAATGCCTGATTGGCCGCAGCCGGCGTGGTGGCCGCCCACAGTTGTTGGTTCGCCAACTGCCGGGCGTCCGTCATATCGGTAAGGCTGTCCCACTGCACTTTTGATCCTGGAAACACGAAAGGGCGATGGGTCTGTTTGCAAATCGAGGCATAGACGGCGAGGGTGGTTGCCATGTTCATCGCATTGCCTACAGCAACCCCGGTGACGGTATGCGGGCGATGAACGCTCCAGGTGAAACCGTCCTTTGCAGCCGCGGCGAAGAGTTCGTCTTCTTGGGCATAGTAGAAATTCTCGACATCCAGTCGCCCCTGGTCTTCGCGAAACGGTGTCTGCGGAAGGCTGCCCTTACCATAAGCTTCGAATGGGCCGAGGTAGTGTTTCAGGCCCGTCACGAGTGCTACGTGCTTGACACTCTTGGCTGGACGAATGGCGTCGAGGACATTGCGAACCATGGCGGCATTGACACGAATGTTCTCGGCCTCCGTGGCTTGCCGTGACCATGTGGTAATGAACACATGAGTGGGTTTCAAACCCGCCAGCGCCCGTGCCAGCGAAGCAGGATCCTGAAGGTCTGCCGCGACAGGAATCACGCCTTGCACTGGCGACGGGTGCCTCGAGAGCGCGGCGACCTGCCACTGGTTGTCGATGAGTAACTGGGTGATGGCGCTGCCGACGATGCCGCTGGCGCCCACGACCAAAGCTGTCTGGGTCATACGTTTCTCCTGAATTCAGGTTTGGGAGTCCACGTCAGCAACAGAGGTTCAACCTAAAGCGGATCCGCATCAGCCTGGCGAGCTGCGCTCAGCGACAGAGTGGTAACTGGCCGGCATCTTGCTTTATGGTTGGCGCCAAATAAAAAGCGAGTCGCACACCGTGAAATTCCATCAAATCAGAGCCTTGGTCGCGATCAACCAGTGCGGCAGCATCAATGAAGCCTCGCAGATGTTGCATGTCACCCAGCCTGCGCTGAGCCGTTCCATCAAGGATCTGGAGCGCGAATTGGGCCTGACCCTGCTGCAGCGTTCCTATAAAGGCATGTCGTTGACTGACGAAGGCCGGCGGATCATCCGGCATGCGCACATGGCGGTCGAGAGCATGCGGCGCCTGCAAATCGAGGCCGACAATATTCACGACATGGCCGTGGGCGAGGTGGCTGTCGGCGTCACTTCACTGACCGCCATGCTGCCGGGTTTTGAGAAATGCATCAGTGACTATCAGGCCAAGAACCCTCGCGTGCGGATCAAGCTGATCGAGCTGCGCCCCAGCCATATCGTCCAGCGTTTGCGCGACGGGACGCTGGACTTTGCCCTGACGTCTCAACAAAACACTCAACGTCTGAATCTCGATTGGGAAGCCCTGCACCGGATCAAGGGCACGGTGGTATGCAGTCCGAACAACCCGATGCGGCATTCGCCCTCGTTGCGGCAATTGCAGTACGCCAACTGGATCAGCCTGGACGAGGTAGACGACCGATCCTCACAGTTCTACCAAATGTTCGAGGTCAACGATATTCATCCGCCGCAGAAGGTCATCGAGTGCGCCTCGTTGTTTCTGGCCTTGCGCCTGGTCGAGAATGCCGATGCGTTCATGACCCTGAGCAATCTGGCGCTGGGCAGTGCACTGCCGCCGGGACGGGTACCGGAACTGGTCCTCGTCGAAGTCGAAGAGGTCAACCCGGAGTACCCGATTTATCTGGTATGCGTTGACCGCCATTCGCTGACGTCGCCGGCGAGAGATCTGTTCAGCGGTCTCAAATCCAAATTGGCCGCTGAGTCTTCGGCAGAGCCGACTTACTAGAAGTGATAGTACATGCCGACGGCCAGGTTGCTGGGGGCGTCGCCGCTTTGCTCGAGGGGGATTCCCGCATAGCTGATGGCGGATTCGGGGCGGTTATCGATCAGGGCGAGCCGACCGTAGATGGCCCAGTTCTTTTTCAGGAAATGGTCGTAGCCGAGCATGATCCCGGTGGCGTCCTTGTCGCCGAATTCGATGTCGCGCTTGACCAGTGCCATGCGCGCCACATCGGCTTTGCCGACGGGCGCGGAAAGGCCCAACGTCCATGCGCTCATGCTCGGTGTGGCGTGGTAGTCGACGTCCTGGCGCTGCCAGGTGACATTGGCAGACAGCGGCCCGAAGTCATAAAACGCCGAAGCACTTTTGAAGTAGTTGTGGGTCTGCCGCTGACGGTCGCCGTCGTCCCATGGATCGCTCAAGTAATCATTGAATGAACCCAGCAATATCCATCGCGCATTGCTGTACTGAACACTCATGCCTTTGCCGCGCACGGTTTTGCCGGAGCTGGCGGTATCGTTCAAGCCCAGGCTGACGGCGGTGGCCACGCTGAAACCGGCGAATTTGGGCGTGGTGTAGGCGAGGGTGTGCTTGGGGCGCATATCCAGATAATAGGCACCACGCCCGGCCGGCGGGCTGGTCAGGTAGGTATAGGGCGAACCGTAGGTGGCCAGGAACGGATCAGCAAACGTCGGCGTGCCCATGCCATAGGTTTTACCGAATTCCAGCTTGCCGTACTCCCGCGAACGCAGCGCCGCCACTGCCAACCGTAGCGTGCCGACCTGCTTCCAGTGCTCGTCGAGCGCTTGGCCATTGAGGTTGAAACCTTCCTCGACATCGAACTCCAGCACCGTGTCCGGGTTGAGGGCCTTGCGCATGTAAAGCCCGAGCTTATTGGTCCAGGCGCCACCGCCCGCAAGTTTGCTTCCGGAGTGATGGCCCGAGTCCTGGTAATTCACAAACGCATCGAGCGTGCCGTAGACATTGAGCTTGTCGGTGTAGCCCTTATCGACGTTGTAATAGCCAAATCCCGGCGCTACTCGGGCGATCGCAGGAAATCCCTCAGCCTGGCTGCACGTCGGTAGCCCGAGCCCCAAGAGCAAAGCGGTCAATGAACAATTGCGCGCGGCGGACATAACCATTTCAGACGCTCCGTAGACGTGATGGCTGATGGATCGCAGCCTCCACGAAAATAAAAACCGGCGGAAATGGTCAATTTTGCATGGCTATGCCTAATGGTTAATTTGCTGGCGAATGACCGGTGCATTGAGGGCGACAAGCGTGCGCAAAGATCACAAAAACAAGCCCGATCACCTCGATTCGGCGACTGCATGAGTCTGGAGAATGGAAGCCATTGGTGCGATACCCGCCTTCAAGCCCTCGCGCGGCACCGTTGTAGGGCGCATTCAAAGGACGTGACGCAAGCAAGTTAACCAGTGGTTAATTGCCTGCAAAAAGCGCAAGTGATTCGTCTTCGGAGTTCCCCGATAGTTGGTCTCGCATAACGCCAATAAGAAATCGGAGCGTGCCATGACGACCCTGCATTCGGACACTTCCCTGGCCGACGGAACGATGCGTTCCAATCCGGCCACATCCAACTCAAGAAAAGCCACTGTAGCGTGCGCCCTGGGCAATGCCCTGGAAATGTACGACTTCACGATCTACAGCTTTTTTGCCGTGATCATCGCCAAGAACTTTTTCCCCGCCCAGTCGCCGATCGCCTCATTGCTGATGTCGTTGACGGCGTTCGGAGTGGGCTTTCTGATGCGTCCGGTCGGAGCAATGGTGATTGGCCGTTTCGCCGACAGGAAAGGGCGCAAGGCCGCGCTAACGCTGACCATCGCACTGATGACTCTAGGTACAGCGCTGATCGCATTCGCCCCCACTTATCAGCAAGCCGGGGTATTGGGCACTGCTCTGCTGGTTATCGGCCGGCTGACTCAAGGTTTTTCCGCTGGCGGCGAAATCGGCACCGCCTCGGTGTTGATGATGGAATCGTCGGCGACGAACCATCGGTGCAGCAATGTAAGTTGGCAAGCTGCGAGTCAGGGTTACGCGGCGCTGGTCGGGGCTGGCATCGGACTTCTTCTGAGCAGTGTCATGACCGCGCCCGACCTGGAAGCATGGGGTTGGCGTATTCCTTTTGTCATCGGTTTGCTGATTGGCCCTGTCGGCTGGTACATCCGCCGCTGCCTGCCGGAAACCCTTGAACAGACCACGATCAGCGCCGCCCCTTCAACCGTGCGCAAACCCGGCTGGCGCGAGGTCATTGATCTGCGCAACACCGCACTCGCCACCGGCCTGATGGCGAGCGCCACCATCGGCATGTATTTGTTCATTTTCTATATGCCGGCGTATCTGGTGAGCGCGCTGCATTATCCGCAGCGCAGCGCCTTGGCGATTGCCTGCGTTGCAGCCGCGTGCCTGGCGATCATCACTCCAATTGCAGGGCGTTACGCCGACCGCCACGGTCTGCGCAAAAAACTGTTGGTCTGGACGATGACCTTACCGGTTATCGCAGCATGGCCCGCACTTTGGCTGTTGTCGCATACCACTGACTTGTACATCGCGATGCTGATCGTTGCACTGCTGGTCCTGCCAGGTTGCGTGGGCTCGGGGGCGTTTTTCGCGATGATCATGGAAGCCTTCGCCAAGCCCCACCGCGCGCTCGGCACCTCGGTGAGTTACAGCTTCGGCGTCACCTTGTTCGGCGGTTTCTCGCCGTTGATCGCCACATGGCTAACCTCGGCACTCGACACACCCACGGCTCCGGCGTTCTACCTGCTTGTCGGCGGGGTGATCAGCCTGTGCTGCCTGAAACTGTTCCCGGAAAACATTGGACGAGACTGACCCATGCGCAACCAACAAAATAAATCAGCGTTAAGCGAAACCGAACTGCAAAGCTTCATCGCCTTGCGCCGACAAATTCATGCTGCGCCTGAGTTGGGCGGCGAAACCCCGAACACCGCTGAACTGGTCGCCGCCAAACTGACGCAATGGGGCTATCAGGTGCATCGCGGTATCGGCGGGCATGGCCTGGTCGGTGTCCTGAAAAGAGGCGAGGGCCCACGCCGTATCGGTCTGCGCGCCGACATGGACGCGCTGCCCATGCAAGAAAAAAACACCTTTGCGCATGCCAGCCAGATTGCCGATCGCATGCACGCCTGCGGGCATGACGGGCACACCGCAATCCTGCTCGCGGCGGCTTATCGTCTGGCAACCCACGGCGAATTCAACGGCACCCTGAATCTGATTTTCCAACCGGACGAGGAGGGCTTGTGTGGGGCCAAGGCGATGATCGATGACGGCCTGTTCCAACGGTTTCCCTGCGATGCGATTTTCGCGCTGCATAACATGCCCGGTTACCCCTTGGGCACGGCCGTGGTTCAGGCAGGGCCGACCATGGCGTCCTCGGAACGTGTGTCACTGCTCATCACCGGCCAAGGTGGACACGGCGCCATGCCAGAGAAGTCGGTTGATCCACTACCCGTGGTGGCCAGCCTTATCAACGCGATCCAGACCATCAAATCGCGCAACCTCGGCCCGGAAGAATACGCGGTGATCAGCATCGGCATGCTCCAGGCCGGGAGTGTCTACAACATCATTCCTGATGAGGCGCGCATGCTGATCAGCGTGCGTACCGATACTCCGCAGACTCAGCAAAAGATCAATCGGCGACTCGAGCAGATCATCCGCGGTCACGAGCAATCATTCGGCGTGAGCATTGACCTGGAATTCACTCCGCTGGCCCCGGCACTGATCAACGACGCCACCGAAACACAAAGAGTGCGCGAAAGCCTTGAACCACTTTTTGAACCTGGCCACCTGCAAAGCCGAGGACCAAAGGTCATGGGTACCGAAGACTTCGCCTGGATGCTCGCAGAAGTGCCGGGGTGCTATTTCTTGCTGGGCAATGGTGAGGGCGAGTTTCACGGCTGCTCCGTGCACAACCCGCACTACGACTTCAATGATGAGCTGATCCGACTGGGCGCCGATTGCTGGGTAAAACTGGTGGAAGACTTTCTCGCCTGAGCACTCTGATCAGCCTCGACCGCCAGCGCTGGCCCTGCGGTTTTGAAACTCAAGCGTCAGAATCCATCGCCGGACGTACGCAATGTCGTCCGGCGCAGGGGGGAGCGAACCGACGAACCCCGTCACTGGATCAGCGGCACACCACTGAGCGATTGCAGATCTTCAAAGCTGATATCAGCCAGAATCTCCCTGACCTGCAAGCCCTCAGGCGTGACGTCGAGGATGGCCAAGTCAGTATAAATCCTCGTCACACAGCCAATGCCGGTCAGCGGGTAGGTGCATTGCGGCACCAACTTGCTTTCGCCTGTCTTGGTCAGGTGATCCATCATGACGAACACTTGGCGTGCGCCAGTCGCGAGGTCCATGGCGCCGCCCACGGCCGGGATGGAACCTTCAGCACCGGTGTGCCAGTTGGCCAGGTCACCGTTGACCGAGACCTGAAAAGCACCCAGAACGGCGATATCGATGTGTCCACCACGCATCATTGAAAAGGAGTCGGCGTGATGAAAGTAGGCACCCCCGGCCAGCAGTGTTACGTGTTGCTTGCCGGCATTGATCAGATCATCGTCTTCCTCGCCCGGCGCCGGACTCGGGCCCATGCCCAACACACCGTTTTCGCTGTGCAGGAACACTTCCTTGTCACCCAGATAATTGGCCACCAGCGTCGGCACGCCAATGCCGAGGTTCACGTAAGAGCCTTCAAGAATATCGTCGGCCACACGCTGGGCCATTTCGCTACGCGAGAGTTTGTTCATAACAGTCATGGCGGGCCTCAGTTGACGTTGGCTTTCGGAAGACGGGCGAACGGCACAGCGACCACGCGCTGAACGAAAATCCCCGGTGTGACAATGTGCTCGGGGTCTAGCTCGCCCAACTCGACGATCTGGTTGACCTGAGCGATGGCCGTTGTCGCCGCCATGGCCATGATCGGTCCGAAATTGCGCGCGGCCTTGCGATAGGTAAGGTTGCCCCAGCGATCACCTTTTTCTGCTTTGATCAATGCCACATCGGCGTGCAACGGCATTTCCAGCACGTAGTTGCGACCGTCGATCACCCGGGTCTCCTTGCCTTCAGCCAGTAGCGTTCCATAGCCTGTTGGCGAATAAAACGCACCGATGCCTGAACCGGCGGCGCGGATGCGTTCCGCCAGGTTGCCCTGCGGAACGACTTCAAGCTGTACCTTTCCGGCCAGGTAGAGTTCGTCGAATACGTAGGAATCGGATTGGCGCGGAAACGAACAGATGACCTTGGCAACCCGCCCAGCCTTGAGCAAGGCGGCGAGACCGATTTCACCATTGCCGGCATTGTTGCTGATGATGGTCAGCTCGCGGGCGCCCGAGGCGATCACACCATCCACAAGTTCGGATGGCATGCCGGCGGTACCAAAACCACCGACCATGATGGTCGAGCCATCGGCTATCCCATCAAGTGCGGCAGCGATGGATTCAAACGTTTTATCGATCAAGGCGTACCCCATGTTTCATGTTGACTAGACAGCGAAATCTGGCTGCAAAAACCGCTTGAATCACGGTGACTGCACCGGTGTGCATAGCCTGCCAAACAATTGGCCAGTGAAGGAGGGGCGGCACTTGATGTCGTGCGATCAGCGAACGCTACCTTGAGTCATTCCCGTTCCGTGCGGTGACGAGTTGACGCTGATGATGCTGCCCTTAGCGTCTGAAACTCACTCACTGAAGGGATCAAACATCAGTTGCCGGAACATTGGATGTATTTCTTACGCTGGATAGAGTTCGTCCAGCACTGTCATCAATGCCCGTTTACGAGGGTTTTCCAGTCCGAGCCAGGCCACACCGATGCCCGCGCCGCTCATGGGCAGCGCCAGTGGCCGGGTCACCACGCCGACTGGCAGCGCTGAAGCGGCGCCACCTGGCAAAATACCGACGCCCAGCCCCGCAGCGACCAACGCCAATTGTGTAGTGAACTCACCCATTTCCCGGGCGATGGTCAACGTCACTTTGCGGCGATGAAAACCCGCCAGCATTTGGTCGTATAAACCGGGCGCGAATTTGCGCGCGAGCACCAATACCGCAGACCCGGCCAGATCCTGAGGTTTTATACGAGCCTGGCTGCAAAGTGCGTGGTCTTGCGGCAGCGCCACCACCAGCGACTCCTCGAAGAGCAAACGGGTGTGTACGCCAGGCACATTCAAGGGTAAGCGCACCAGACCGAAATCCAGGGCGTTGTCCAGCAAAGCCCGGGTCTGCGGCAGCGAGGGCATGTCCTTGAGTTCCAGCTCGATGCGCGGGTAGCGCTGCTCCAGCGTACGCACAAGCGTTGGCAACAAGTGCGCCAGCGTCGACGACACAAATGCCAGACGCAGCACCCCGGCTTCTCCGGCTGCAGCCTGTTGCAACACTTCACGGGCCCGAGCGGCCTGACGCAGGGTTGCCAAGGCCTCGGGGAGAAACAGCGCACCTTCTTCGGTCAACTCGACGCCGTGACGATCACGTTCGAACAACAGCGCGCCTACATCGTCTTCCAGTGCGCGTATCTGCGCACTCAACGCCGGCTGGACAATGTGCAGACGCGCTGCCGCACGACCAAAGTGCAGTTCCTCAGCCAAGGCTGCAAATGCCCGCAAATGCTTGAGTTCCATTGATCCTCCTGATCCGTACGGTGTTTCTGGTGATCACGATCGGTGATTACGGCATCACCATAAACGATTGGCACGCCGGGGCGGAAGCGGTCGAAAGTGGGGTCGTTGCCCTATGCATAAAACCAAGAAGGGGAGGCACAGATGATCGACAACTTTCGCCTGAATCAGCGTCGGGCGCTGATCACCGGCTCGGTGCGAGGTATTGGACTGGCCCTGGCGCGCGGGTTGGCACAGGCGGGCGCTCAGGTGGTGATTAATGGTCGCGATGCCCAACGCGCACAAAGTGCCTGCGCGTTGTTACGGGATGAGGGGCTGGACGCGGAATATTCATTGTTCGACGTGACCGACCACCAGGCCGTTGCAACCGCGATCGATGCGCTGGAACACCGCTCAGGCCCGATCGACATTCTGATCAACAACGCCGGTTTGCAACATCGTCAGGCGCTTGAAGACGTGAGTGCGCAAGACTGGCATCGACTCATGAGCACCAATCTCGATGGCGTCTTCAACGTGTCCAAGGCCGTGGCCCGACACATGATTGCTCGCCGGCGCGGCAAGATCATCAACATCGGCTCGGTACAAAGCGAACTGGCTCGCGCCTCTATCGCACCGTATGCCGCCAGCAAAGGGGCCGTGCGCATGCTCACTCGTGGCATGTGCGCCGACTGGGCCAGGCATGGCCTGCAGATCAATGCCTTGGCCCCTGGCTATTTCCGAACCGAACTGAACCAGGCGCTGGTCGATGACTCGGCTTTTTCCGACTGGCTGATGCAACGAACGCCTGCCGGACGCTGGGGCAATGTCGAGGAACTGTGCGGTGCGGCGGTGTTTCTCGCTTCGTCAGCCTCCGACTTCGTCAACGGCCAGACCCTTTTCGTCGATGGTGGCTTGACCAGCGTCGTCTAACTCTCGTGAAGGACACCAACATGCCTCAATCCCTGCCAACCTTGTGTGGATCCATCATGGGGTCGCCGTTTTCGCTTTCGGCAAAAATCCACAACGCCGCTTACGCCGCATTGGGCCTGGACTACACCTTTGTCTGTTTCGGCGTTGAAGATCCGGTTGCGGCCGTGGCGGCCATTCGCGCGCTGGGCGTGCGCGGCATGAACGTTTCGATGCCGTACAAAACTGCAGTCATGTCTTGTCTGGACAAGATCGACGAATCGGCCCAAGTGATTGGTGCGGTCAACACCATCAACAACGTCGAGGGCGTGTTGACCGGTTACAACACCGACTACCTGGGAGCCGTGCGCGCCCTGCAAGAAGTCACCGAGCTGAGTGGTAAGCGTATCGCTGTGATCGGTGCCGGCGGAGCAGCTCGCGCGGTGGTTTACGGTTGCCTGCAAGCAGCGGCGGAAGTCACGGTATTCAACCGCAGCATCGAACGTGGTGCCGCCCTGGCCGAGGATCTCGGCGCCCGGTGGGGCGGCAACGTCGGAGCATTTGCGGCGACGTCGTTCGACATCGTCATCAACGCCACCTCCGTAGGTTTCAAACAGCCCGAGAGCAATCCACTGGACGGCGTTCTGGCCAGCCACTTGATTGTGATGGATGTGGCTTTCATGCCGGTGCAGACCGCGCTGCTGTTGCAAGCCAAAACGCTGGGTTGCCGCACCGTCGCCGGCACTCGCATGTTGGTGCATCAGGCTTGTCGGCAGATCGAGCTGTACACCGGCAGAGACGCGCCCATCGACATCATGGAGCAGGCCATGCTCAAGGAAATACAGCGCCTGAAATTGTAAGCAATCCCACTACCGGTCAATAACAAGATGCCAGAAAGGCACCTGGAGGTAACACGATGGCTCATGATCACTCACCATCCGACGTTGCTTTGATCCCCGATGCGCGCGAACAAAAGAAAGACCTGCATCGCGCCGCCTGGGCCTGCTCTTTGGGCAGCGCTCTTGAATACTACGACTTCGCACTTTATACCTTGGCCTCGGCGCTGATCTTCGGGCCGCTGTTCTTCCCCGAGCAGAGCCGTGCCATGAGCCTGATCGCCAGTTTCGGCACCTACTTTCTGGGCTTTGCGGTACGCCCCTTGGGCGGCGTACTGTTCGGCATGCTGGGTGATCGGGTAGGGCGCAAGTTCGTGCTGACGTCGACGGTGCTGTTGATGGGTATTTCCAGCACCCTGATTGGCGCACTGCCTACCTTCCATCAGATCGGTTATCTGGCACCAGTATTGTTAGTCGTCCTGCGCCTTTTGCAGGGGCTGGGTGCCGGGGCGGAGCAGGCCGGTGCGGCAGTGATGATGACCGAATACGCTCCCGAGGGGCGGCGCGGTTTCTACGCGGCGTTGCCATTCCTCGGTATTCAGTTGGGCACCATCCTCGCGGCGCTGGTGTATTTCCTGGTGGTCAGCGGCAATGACAACGTCATCGCGAGCGGGCTTTGGCGCGTGCCGTTTTTCAGCAGCGTGGTCATCGTGGCATTGGCCTTGTACATGCGCATGTCGCTTCAGGAATCACCGACGTTCGTGCGTCTCAAGGCGCTCAAGCGTGTCTGCGACAACCCATTGAAAAGTGCGATGGAACACTCCAGACCGACGTTGTTGCTCGGTATCGGGCTGCGCCTTGGAGAGAACGGTGGGTCATCGATATACCAGGCTTTGGCGGTGAGCTACATCGTCGGCGTCGTGGGTTTGCAAGGGCCGGTGGGCGTCTTGACCCTGATCTGTGCAGCCTGCCTCGGCGCGATGACCGTGCCAATCGCCGGAAAGCTCAGCGACCGGTTTGGTCGTGTCGTGGTCTACCGGGCTTTCGCAGTGCTACAACTGGCCCTGGCATTTCCGGTGTGGTGGGTGCTGAGTCTTGGCCATGTCGTGGCGAGCATCATTGCGATCTCCATCGCGCTGGGCATCGGGACCTGGGGCATGTTCGGCACCCAGGCTGCGTTGATGCCTGAACTCTTTGGCTCGCGTCACCGTTATATGGGGGTATCGATCGCTCGGGAAGTGTCCGCGGTCATCGCCGGGGGCATTGCGCCGATGATCGGGGCTGGCATCATCGCTCTGGTAGTGGCGAGCCATGACGGCGATGCCAGCGCGGGGATCAATGCATGGCTGCCGATCGCTTGCTATCTGAGCCTGCTCACGTTGATCACTCTGTACACCACGTTCAAGACACCGGAAACACTCAACCGTGACCTGGACGAGGCCCGCGATGCCTGGGAAATGGCCCGTGCAGGAAAAGTGATGAGCGGGGACATTTCAGGCGTTCACGTGGGTTCGGTGATTACCGCCCGGCATAGCATCAGGGCGCGCTGAAGGTGCCTTTGGAGGAGGGCATCGACTAGAGTCAATACTTAGCTCTACTAAATGACCGTTTAGTAGAGCTAAAGTAAAAAACCGCCAATTCTTACGGAGAAGGTCATGATTTCATGCCCAAACCCTGCACAGGACGTCATCAAAGCGCTGGATCTGGAGCCTCACGTCGAAGGCGGCTATTTTCGCAGAACCTATCAGGCTGATCGTAGAGAAATGCTCGAAACCACGGGTGGTCCTCGATACCTGATGACCTCGATTTACTATCTGCTGACCGAAGATTCGCCGGTGGGCCAGTTCCATTTCAACCAATCCGACATTCTGCATTATTTCCATTTGGGCGACGCCATTGAGTACAGCCTCATTCATGCTGACGGTTCACTGCAAACCCCGGTGATGGGTAGCGAAGTTTTGAGCGGTCAGCAATTGCAATTACACGTACCAGGCGGGATCTGGAAAGCTTCACGCTTGCTGAGCGGTTCGAACGGATTTGGATTGATCAGTGAAGCGGTTTCACCTGGATTCGATTTTGCGGACATGGAGATTGGTGATCGGCGGAAACTGTCGACGCGGTTTCCACAGCATCGAGTGCTGATAGAAATGCTGACGCGTGAGGATGATTGAGAGGCGGAGATTTCAAGGATGGGAATCGGCGAGGTTAAAGGTGCTTGGAGGTAATGCTGGAGATTCAATTCCAGTGTGTGACTGGGCTAGATCTGTAATATCTTGTTACGTGTAATGTATATTATGTTAAATCATGTCCTATGGCTGACGGCATCTAGCTTTCAGTGTCCAATCCACTAACCCCCGGTCGGTTTGTGCACAAAACCCCGTATAGTGGAAAATCAGCCCCTCGCGTTACCCCTCCAGTCCTGTCGGAAAACTAAGCTTTGAGCGCAACCCAAAGCCACCTGCGCCAACTCACCAAGAAACACCTCGCGCCTATGCAATCTTGACGCGCCCGAGACGAGCTCAGGTCAACGCGTGCATTCGCAGCTTCTCAAGGGTTTCAACGAGGTCGTCATGGTGAAGAAGTGGCACATTCAGGCTGGTAGCGGCTGTTCGAGCGGCTTTCGTGAAGGACGCGTTAGAGACTACGGCGCCCACATCACAGCGGTAAAAGCCTTTTGCAGAGTAAGCCTCCTGGACGCTGCCGTTACCAACAGGTTGGGAGTAATACTTGCACTGGATAGCCGCCTGAAAGGAGCCTTTGATAGCAATGATGTCTGCACCATGATCCCCGGTGACCGGTGTCATCTTCGCCTGCCAGTCGGCCTCTTCCAGGATCCGCGCCACATGCATCTCATAGTCAGAGCCGGTGCTGTGCTCGTGAAGCTGAGTTTCTGTTGTTTGGTCATCGAGTGACGCGGTGGCCGGGACGATGTCATTCATCAATTCGAGCATGGCTTTAAGCGGAGGATGCACAGTGAGCCCATGCGCCTCCATCGCTGGAATAGCGACTGCCTTGATGAAGTACTTTGCGTGCTTTGGCCAATCGCCGTCTCGCAGGATCTCGTACTCGTCTTTGTAGGCACACTGGATTCGCTTCCTTGAAAGCGTGATCAGGTGCTCTTCGGTAAGCTCCTCAAGGAGCGCCAGCCCCTCTGTGATCTGAGCGTTTTGAAGCATTTCGCCCAGGGTTGAGTGCGCAGTGTCGTACCAGGCTTCATTGAAAGGCGTCCATGGCCAGTGCGGTTTTCTGCGACGCTGGTCTCTCGGGATCGCAGACCAGAGTCGGTTCATGCGCATCGATCTGCGCACCACATTGAAAACATAGGCACTGATGCTGAAAACGTAGTAGCCCACGACGGTACAGAGCGTGATGAAGAGAGCCGGATTCGTGTACTTGTCAGAAACGCCGCAGGCGCCGGCGATGATGGTCACGATGGCAAAAAAGATGCCGTGCACAAACGGCGTCCACCATTGAGCATCGGTCTTGCGGTAGAGAGCGATGAGCAAGATGGCTGCAAGAACGTACAGAGCTAAAAGAGTAGGTTCAAAAAGACCTAAATTGATTTGAAGAGAGCCGGTGCTCATCATCATCCTTGGCATAAATAAATATGGAATATTGCCAGGATTCTAGCAACTAACTGTTCATGCATCCAGTGTGACTGAGCACTGGCTTCGCCTCACCCTCCCCCGATTCGATTCCTATGGCGACTATTTATGAGTTCTTCATTCTCTGCGACGACGGCATTCATATTAATTCGCTCGACAGCAACTACCAGCACCATAAACAAGAACGACCACACCGCGAAGTGCGGGACAGGCTCAGCCAAATAAAACGGAGCCTTATCACTTAATGTAGTCAAGCCCAGCAATGAAATGATGGGCAATGGCCCGGATGGATGTCCTTTTGCACCTCGATAATCACCGAAGCACTCTATAAATCTCGCTGACCACCTGCATCGTCGCCTCTTCGACTGTCCCTTCATTACGGCACAACACCCAGCCCTGATCCGCAACCGCCTGCTCGAACATCTCGGTACACGCAACATGCTCGGCGTGCTTCTGAATCACCGTGCCGCCCAGCCCGCGCGATCGTGCTGTTGCCCTCGCCCATGAAATATCCGGTGCAGTGACGACCCCGACATGCAGATCCGGCACTCGCACGGCTCGCTCCATGTTCAATTGAAGAATCTCTGCAAACGGCACGGTGTGGCGAAAGGCGGCATCCGACGGATACCAACGATCAATCAGGATGATGCTGTTCGGCGGTTGTTCAGGCAGCACGTGTCGGGAGATCCAGCTTCGGCTATCGGCAAAACGCTGACACACAGCCCACTCGAGTTCCGCGGAAGGATTTCTGGCGAGTTGGTTAACGAGGGCCATGGTTTCAGCCCTGAAGGGATCGCTTTTTCTCTCGCAGAGCCGAATGACTTTCTGCTTGTCCGCTCTCAGTGCTGCGGTAACGGCCTCCAACAGTGTGGTTTTGCCGGTGCCTTTGGGGCCATCCAGAGAAATAAACAGCGAGGGATTCATTCTTCACACAACGATCAAGACTATGGCGAGCACTCTAACCGCATTTGCGCAATTGCATCAGCTCATCCCTGCCCTTTGCCTACACTTGCGTCCCAATGATGTTCACCCGACCTTTTCAATGCCGCTTGACCGAAGCCGCCATTCAATCCGGCCAACTTGTCATTTGCCATGGCTTGAGGCAGGGTCGAACCCACTGACATCTCTGCCAAAGGAGTTACGCCATGTCAAAGCTCTATCCCAGTATCGATCCCGAGGGGTTGGTCGAGTACTCCGTGGTCTACACCGACCGCTCGCTGAACCACATGTCGCAGTCCTTTCAAGCGGTGATGAAGAACATCTCCAAGACCCTCAAGCAGGTCTACAACGCCGAGGCGGTTGCGGTGGTGCCGGGCAGCGGCACCTTCGGCATGGAGGCGGTGGCGCGCCAGTTCGCGACCGGCCAGCAATGCCTGGTTATACGCAACGGCTGGTTCAGTTATCGCTGGAGCCAGATCCTCGAGATGGGCAATATCCCGGCGGCCACCACGGTGCTGAAAGCCCGGCCGGTAGAAAGCGGTCATCAGGCCGCGTACGCCCCGCCGCCGCTGGACGAAGTGCTGGCAGCGATCGCGACGCAAAAGCCGAAAATCGTCTTCGCCCCTCACGTTGAAACCTCATCCGGGATCATCCTGCCCGACGACTACCTGCGGGCCGTCGGCGACGCCGTGCATGCGGTGGGTGGTCTGTTCGTGCTGGACTGCATCGCCTCGGGCACGCTGTGGGTTGATATGCACAAATGCGCCGTCGACCTGCTGATCAGCGCACCGCAAAAAGGCTGGAGCGCATCGCCTTGCTGCGCGCTGGTGATGTTCCGTGCTTTAGCGCTGGAGCGTATCGAGCACACCCAAAGCAGCAGCTTTGCCTGTGACCTGAAAAAGTGGCTGCAGATCATGCAGGCCTATGAACAAGGCGGACATGCCTACCATGCGACGATGCCGAGCGATTCCCTTGCACGCTTCAACGAGGTGATGAAAGAGACGCAAGCCTACGGTTTCGACAAGATTCGCGACGAGCAACAGGCGCTGGGCGATCGGGTGCGCATCCTGTTGACCGGCAAAGGCTTCAAAAGCGTCGCCGCGGAAGGCTTTCAGGCGCCGGGCGTCGTGGTGAGCTACACCGACGATGCCGATATCAAAAACGGCAAGAAATTTGCCAGCCATGGTCTACAGATCGCCGCCGGCGTGCCGTTGCAATGCGACGAGCCGGCCGACTTCCAGACCTTCCGTATCGGGCTGTTCGGGCTGGAAAAACTGCACAATATCGAACGCACGGTCAGTACGCTTGAGCAGGCGCTGGATGAGGTGATGGTTGACTGACGTCACGCAGATCGCTCAGCGTCTCGGACACATTGTGTAAAGCGATCAGCGAACCTTTCCCACGGAAACGCCGTCCGAGCTAAGGCATCAATGCTTCCCGCTCGCCACGAGGTTTCCGTTTGAAAGCTGCCATCGTCAAAAAATACCGTTTGATCATCAAGACCCTGGGCTATGTCGGCTGGGCCTTGTTCTGGCTGTTGCTCTGGGACATTGCCGTCACCGTGGACTTCATGCTGTTCCTCAACGCCAAGCTGAATTTGCCGCTGATGCCTCTGACATTGTTGGGTTCGGCATTGATCGTGCTGATCAGTTTTCGTAACAGCAGCGCGTACAACCGCTGGTGGGAAGCGCGGACGCTGTGGGGCTCGATGATCAACAATTCGCGCAGCTTCGCCCGGCAGGTGCTGACGTTACTGGATGACCCTGGCAGTGAGGTGAACCCGGTCAAGTCGACCCTGCTGCGCCGCCACGTCGCCTATGTCAATTGCCTCGCCGCGCATCTGCAAGGCCAGCCTTGCCCTGAAGAGGTCCGGGCGTTCATTCCCGCTGACGAATTCGCCCGCAGTGGCACCACCAATAACTTTGCCAACGACATCCTCACCGGCTCGGCCGCGCTGCTTGCCCGGGAATACAACGCCGGGCGTCTGGACAGCATTCGTCTGGCGCGGCTGGAATCGACACTGGTGGATTTGTCCAACAGCCAGGGCGGCATGGAGCGCATTGCCAATACGCCGCTGCCCTACCCTTATGTGTATTTCCCGCGCCTGTTTATTTCGCTGTTCTGCCTGATCGTACCGGTAGGGCTGGTGGAGTCTCTTGGCTGGTTCACACCGCTGGCCTCCACCGTGGTCGGTTTCATGCTGCTGGCCATCGAGCGCATCGGCACCGATCTGCAAAGCCCGTTTCGCCACAGCGAGCATCAGATTCAGATGGAAGCGCTGTGCGAAACCATCGAGAAAAACCTGCAGTCGATGCAGCGTGATTCGTTGGGGGACGTGCGCAGGATTGAAGAGAACGCTTGAGGGAGCTGAGAACCGTCAGATCTACTGACGGCTCCCAAGTCAATCAGAACGCCGGCACCACATCACCGTGATAACGCTCAAGAATGAACTGCTTCACCTGCGGCGAATTGAGCAGTGCACCCAGCTTCTGCACCGCCGGGTCGTTGGCCTTGTCGCGACGCACGTACAGGTAATTGGCGTACGGCGATTCCGAGCTTTCGATGAACAGTGCGTCTTTGTGCGGCACCAGTTTGGCTTCCAGGGCGTAGTTGGCGTTGATCAGGGCCAAATCAACCTGATTCAACACCCGCGGCAGCATGGCCGCTTCCAGTTCCTGGAACTTCAAGTGCTTGGGATTGCTGACGATGTCCAGGCGCGTAGCCATGATGTTGTCAGGATCTTTGAGTGTGATCAGGCCTTGCTTGGCGATCAGCAGCAGCGCTCGACCGGAGTTGGTCGGGTCGTTGGGAATGGCAATGGTCGCGCCATCTTTGAGTTCACTGATGTTTTTGATCTTCTTCGAATAGGCGCCGAACGGTTCGATGTGTACGGCGACGACAGGCACTTGATCGCTGCTCGGGCGGTCTTTTTTGTAGGCCTCGTAGTATGGCTTGCTTTGGAAGTAGTTGGCGTCGAGCAAGCCTTCATCGGTCTGCCGATCCGGCTGAATGTAATCAGAGAAGACTTTGACCTCCAGCGTCACCCCGTCTTTGGCCAGTTCAGGCTTCAAGAACTCCAGAATCTCGGCATGGGGCACAGGCACCACGGCGATTTTCAGGGTTTCGGCGTAGGCATTGCCCATGGCGGCGACCAGCAGTGCAACGGAGAGCGCGACGCGTTTCACGATAGTGTTCCTTCGAATCGTTTGAGGGAGAAAGAGGACAGATCCAGGTCGGTCGAGCCGCGCATGCACCATTGCGCGAACGCCTCACCGAGTGCTGCGGAATGTTTGAAGCCATGTCCGGAGCAGGCCGAGACGAACAGGGTGTGCTGCAGCGACGGATGTTCGTCGATGATGAAATGGCGATCCGGTGTCACGGTGTAGGCGCAGACGGCGGATTTGACGACTGTCGAAGTCACGCCGGCGATGCGGTTGTGTACCTGGTGCTCGTACATGTCCTGCGCTTCGGTTGCTGAAACCGTGCGGTCGATGGCCTGCGGCGCCGATGCGGTGTGGTACTGCGCGGTGGCGATTTTCATACTGCCTTCGCCGGATAAGGCGGGAAATCCGTAATTGATGTTGTCGTCACCACGGCCGTGGGTGAGGATGAACGTCGGCGAGTGGCCCACCAGTCCGGCGTCCTCCTCCAGTTCGAACCAGAACAGTTTTTGCCGGTAGACACTCAGCAGATTTTCATAAGGCTCACCGAGCCATTCGCCGTTCCAGTTGCCCGCGCTGATCACCAGTTTGTTGGCAAACAGGGTGCGGCGGTCGGTGGTGACGGTGACACCCTCCTCGTTCGAAGTGATGCCGGTGACGGTCTCGCCTTTATACAGCGTCGCCCCGTGTTGCTCGGCGAGTTTGAGCTGCACATCGATGCAGCGCTCCGGGCGCACGAAGCCGCCACCCGGCTCGAAATAACCGATGGCCGAGTCGTGCGCGTGGGCGAATTGCGGGAAGCGCTGGCGAATCTGTTTGGCGGACAAGACTTCGTGCTCGATGCCGTAGGTTTGCGCCAGACCGATGGTGCGCAAGGTGAAGTCGGTCTGATCTTCAGGATCGAACTCGCTGCTCGACGTTAACACCAGCAACCCGGATTGCTCGAACAGCGACTCGCCCGACAATGCCTCCAGCTCACGCCAGATGCGATGAGAATTGCGCACGATCGGCACATATTGCGCACCCTCTCCCACCGAAAGTCGGGTGATGCGCGTATCACCGTGGCTGGAACCGAGGTTATGCGGCGGGTGATGGCGATCGATACCGACGACGTTAACCCCCGCTTTCGCCAACTGATAAACCGTGGCAGCGCCCATCGCGCCCAAGCCTAAAACCAGCACATCACATCGCTCGGACATAAATAGCCACCTATCAAAAAGGCGCCAGTTGAGCGGTAAAACACCGCGAATTCCAAGATTAAAAAAGCATATCCATATAGCTCGATGCGTCTGCTGACCTCTCTGTATCGGGCTATTGGGCGCTTATTCGTCGCATTTACAACCCGGCGCAAATGATTTAAGCCTGAAGGCGCGACAGTCTATATCTGTCAAAAATCACAATAAATCTTACAGAACAGCGATTTTTGTGCGCATTTCGACAGACTTTTCAACATTTGAGCCACCTCAGGCGCGAGTCAAAAGCGCGAACTACGCTTCACGTTGAAATTTGTGATTTAACTAGGTAGTTACCTAACTATATAATGCGCGCCTCATTTCAACGGGACACTCAACGTGAAGCAGAGTCAAAGCCTCTCGGGCATATCAAAATTCATTCTGGTCGGGCTGGGCGTCGTCATCGCCCTGCTCGGCTTGGCGCTGGCTGCGGGCGGCGTGAAGTTGGTCAGCCTGGGAGGTTCGTGGTACTTCCTGCTGGGTGGCCTGGTCATGGCCGTTGCCGGTCTGTTGATCGCGCGTTTCAAGCCGGCCGGTGCGTGGTTGTTCGCCGCGTTCCTGGTGGGCACCGCGATCTGGGCAGTGAGCGATGCTGGCCTGGTGTTCTGGCCGGTGTTCTCGCGCCTGTTCATGTTCAGCGTGATCGGCCTGGTCGTGGCGCTGGTCTATCCGCTGCTCAAGCGTGCCAACGGTGGCGTCGCGGGCCGCGGCGCTTATGCCGTGGCGGCGGTGCTGGCGGTTGGCGTGGTTGTGGCGGCCGGCAATATGTTCGTCGCTCACCCGACCGTTGCCGCAACCGGCACCGGCCCGGGCCTGACTCCGGTCGAGCCGGACAAGGCGCAAAAAGACTGGGCGCACTACGGTAATACCGAAGGTGGCAGCCGCTTCGCCGCGCTGGACCAGATCAATCGCAACAACGTCGACAAGCTGAAAGTCGCGTGGACCTACCACACCGGTGACGTCGCCGAGAGCGATGGCAACGGCGCCGAAGACCAACTGACCCCGCTGCAAATCGGCAACAAAGTCTTTATCTGCACCCCGCACAACAACCTGATCGCGCTCGATGCCGACACCGGCAAAGAACTGTGGAAGAACTCGATCAACGCACAGTCGAAAGTCTGGCAGCGCTGCCGTGGCATGGCGTATTTCGACGCCACCGCCGCCATTGCTCAGCCGTCCAACTCGAGCATCATCGAAGCCAAACCTGCGCCGGCTGCCAATTGCCAGCGTCGTTTGCTGACCAACACCATCGATGCGCGCCTGATCGCGGTCGATGCGGACACCGGCGAGTTCTGCCAGGGTTTCGGCAACAACGGCCAAGTGGATCTGAAGGCCGGTCTGGGTGATGTGCCGGACAGCTACTATCAGTTGTCCTCCGCGCCATTGATGGCTGGCACCACCGTGGTGGTTGGCGGTCGCGTGGCTGACAACGTGCAAGCAGACATGCCGGGCGGCGTGATTCGTGGTTTCGACGTGATCACTGGCGCCATGCGCTGGGCGTTCGACCCGGGCAATCCGCAGGATAAAAAGGCTCCGGCCGACGGCAGCACCTACGTGCGCAGCACGCCGAACAGCTGGGCGCCGATGTCTTATGACCCGGCGACCAACACGGTATTCCTGCCGATGGGCAGTTCGTCGACCGACATCTATGGTGTCGAACGCAGCAAACTGGATCACACCTACGGTGCTTCGATCCTTGCTTTGGACGCGACCACGGGCGCAGAACGCTGGGTGTTCCAGACCGTGCACAACGACCTCTGGGACTTCGACCTGCCGATGCAGCCGAGCCTGATCGACTTCACCAAGGACGGCAAAACCGTACCGGCCGTGGTCATCGGCACCAAGGCCGGGCAGATCTACGTGCTCGACCGTGCCACCGGCAAACCGCTGACCGACGTTAAAGAAGTCCCGGTCAAAGCGGCGAACATCCCGAACGAACCGTACTCCCCTACCCAGCCGAAATCGGTGGGCATGCCAGAAATCGGCGCTCAGCACCTGACCGAATCGGACATGTGGGGCGCCACGCCGTACGATCAGTTGCTCTGCCGTATCGACTTCAAAGGCATGCGCTACGACGGCCTGTACACCGCGCCGGGCACTGACAAATCGCTGAGCTTCCCGGGTTCGCTGGGCGGCATGAACTGGGGCAGCATTTCGACTGACCCAGTGCACGGCTTCATCTTCGTCAACGACATGCGCCTGGGTCTGTGGATTCAGATGATCCCGTCGCAGAACAAAGGCCAGGCGGCTGGCGGTGGCGAAGCGCTGAACACTGGTATGGGCGCCGTTCCGCTGAAAGGCACGCCGTACGCCGTGAACAAGAACCGCTTCCTGTCGGTGGCCGGCATTCCTTGCCAGGCGCCGCCGTTCGGCACGCTGACCGCGATCGACATGAAGACCCAGAAAGTCGCCTGGCAGGTTCCAGTCGGCACCGTTGAAGACACCGGTCCACTGGGCATCCGCATGCACTTGCCGATCAAGATCGGTCTGCCAACCCTCGGCGGCACCCTGTCGACCCAAGGTGGTTTGATCTTCATCGCCGGCACTCAGGACTTCTACCTGCGCGCGTTCAACAGCGGCAACGGTGAAGAAGTCTGGAAATCGCGTCTGCCGGTTGGCAGCCAGGGCGGCCCGATGACCTACGTTTCGCCGAAAACCGGCAAACAGTACATCGTCATCACCGCCGGCGGCGCGCGTCAGTCGACCGATCGTGGCGACTACGTCATGGCTTACGCTCTGCCGTAACCCCCCCAGCGTCCACGTTAAACGCGGACGCTTTTTTTGAGCGCGGCACCTTCGGGTGCCGCGCTGCTTTTCCCCTATTGCTCAAGTTTTCTGCAGGAAGATTTACATGCTATCGGCTGTTGGTTTTTCCCGTTCCGACCTGTTCAAAGGCCTGTTGCTGGGCGTCGCGTGCACCACTGCCCTCCCCGCGCTGGCCGACAACGATTCCGATCTGTTGACCCGCAGCACCCTCACGGGTGACTGGGGTGGTTTGCGTCACCAGATGGACGAAGAAGGCGTCAAGTTCACCGGCGACTACAGCGGCGAAACCGCCTATAACGCTGACGGCGGCCTGCATCGCTCGGCGCGTTACTCACAGAACATCAAGCTCGGCGTGCAGTTCGATCTGAGCAAACTGTACGGCGTCGACAACGCTGGCAAGGTTCAGTTGACCATCAACGACCGTCGCGGCAACAGCGCCTCGGAAGACCTCGTCGGCAACCGTCTGCCGATCCAGGAAAACTACGGCGGCCTGTACACGCGCCTGACCGAATTGAGCTACGAGCGCAACCTGTTCACCCCGGCGCTCAACGTGAAGCTTGGTTACATGGCCATGGGCAACGACCTCGGCGGCCTCGACAGTGGCATTCTCTGTAACTTCATGAACGCCGGTTTCTGCGGTCACCCGCTGAACATGTCCGGCGGCAGCGGCTGGACCAACTATCCCAACGCGCATTTGGGTGTGCGGGTCAAATATGACCTGTCGCCGTCGTGGCAACTGCGCGTGGCGGCGTTCAACGTCGACCCGGAAAGTAACGGCAACTCCAGCCGAGCCTGGCATCTTGGCCCGAAACACACTACCGGCACCGTGGTGCCGATCGAGCTGGTGTACAAGCACGCCGGTGAGCTGCCGGGCGAATACAAGGTCGGCTACTACTACGACAGCTCCGACGTAAAACGCATTGGCAGCAGCAAAGAAGTGTCCGGTCGCGGCGGTCATTACCTGCTGGTCGATCAAGCCGTGTGGCGTTCGGAGTCGTCGGAAGGCCGCAGCCTGCACGCGTTCGGTCAATACTCGGCGGCCAGCGAAGCGGCCTCGCCGTTCAGCAAGTGGTACGGCACCGGCGTGGTTTTATATAAGCCATTCGAAGGTCGCCCGCGTGACACCGTCGCCTTGGGCTACGGCCGTGCCGTGCCGAACCCGCGCAGCCGCGATGTGCTGCAAGACGCTGCGCTGAACAATGGCACCGCGTTCCCGAACCTGGACAGCGCTGAGCAATTGATCGAGCTGGGCTACGGTTATCAAGCCACCCCGTGGCTGACCCTGCGCCCGAACATGCAATACATCATCGAGCCGGGCGCGTTCTCCGGGCAGGACATCGACAATGCGTTGGTGTTTGGTCTGCAGGTGAAAGCGTCGCTCTGACCGAATGTGCGGGGATAGCAGGCAATAAAAACCCGGCGTAAATGCCGGGTTTTTTATTGCCTTGCAATTATCTCGACTGCGGATGTTCGCTTGCGACCGAGTTGGCCGCGTCCACGTCGCTCATGTCTTCATCGACCGACGCCTCGTCGTCCGCCGGCAGCGGCACCTCAGCTTCATCGCGCCGCGGATCATGCCCGGTCTCATTGTCCGTGGTGCGCGTGACTTGCTGCTGAGACTGGTTGCCCGGCGCTTTCTCATCAATGTCCATGCTGGCTCTCCTGCTGATGCACGGAAATTCCGCGCTTGAACGTCAGAGACTCTCCACCACCGCGA
Organism: Pseudomonas sp. GM80; assembly: GCF_000282515.1. Taxonomy (GTDB): domain Bacteria; phylum Pseudomonadota; class Gammaproteobacteria; order Pseudomonadales; family Pseudomonadaceae; genus Aquipseudomonas. Next base: position 22,584 of record NZ_AKJD01000015.1, on the reverse strand, counting down.
GTGCCCGCCACTGGACGAATGGCACGCCTCAAGGCCGACAGCTACCTTTCCTCCATTGCATGGAACCCTGAGTGATCTCTGTTCTCTATCGCAAAACCATCAGAGGAATTCACCATGATTGCCCCTGCAACCGGTATGAAACCGGGTGAGCGTTATTGCATTGAAAGCGTAGAGCGCGCGCCTCAATTCCCCGGCTTTTTCCTCGACGGAAAATACTACCTGGGCCCTGAACTGCAGACCGCCGTCGGCTGGCTCGAAGGCCAGAATTTCTTGTATGACCAGCTCGATCCCGCCGGCGAACCGGTTTACCCCGACAGAATCGTTGGCACGATCACCGCGCTGACACTGGAGTTGAGCGATGGTCTGCGTCTGAGCATCGAGGAGTTGCCGTATCAGGCGCAAAGCGTCAGCTCATTACCGCCGCTTGTCGAATCGACCTTTTCAACCCGGCAACTGGATATGCCCCAACGACGCGGCAGTACCGGCCCGCGTCAGCCGATGCAACCCTCTGCATTACTGGTTGCAGGTGCGGCAACGCTCGTAGGCCTCTGTCTGTTGGCGATCAATCGTGCTCGCGGTCGCGCCAGATAAACAGCGCTCGAGGTCGACGGAGGTCCAGTCATGCTCAAGCAGATCGGTAACACGCTCATCCAGCGTGACCATCGCGCGCGCTGCCATTGCGGCGCCGTCGTCCTCGAGATTCACTTGCCCGATGGCCTGCCCACGCCCCATCGCTGCGACTGTTCGTTCTGCAAGCGTCGAGGGGCGATCGTCGCGGCGGTACCGGCGGCTGACCTGAGGGTGATCCGCGGTGAGTCGGCGTTATTGAAATACAGCTTTGGCCAGCGAGTGGCCGAACATTTTTTCTGCGGCAACTGCGGCATCTACACCCATCACCGCCGCAGCAGCAATCCGCATGAGTTCGGTTTCAATGTCGGCTGTCTTGAAGGCATCAATCCTTATGATCTGGGTGAGGTGCCCGTAGCGGATGGCGGGCCCTGGCAGTCACCCTGAGCGCGCAGCGCCCATTCGGCGACAAAAAAACCGGCGCAAGGCCGGTTTTTTTGTACCTGATCATCAGGCCTGATCCAAGGCCTCCACCACGCCCTGATCCTCGCCGAGGAACCCGCCGCTCTGATGCTGCCAAAGCCGCGCATAGACGCCGTTCAGTTCCAGCAGTTCGCTGTGGGTGCCCTGTTCGATGATGCGTCCTTCGTCCATGACGATCAGCCGGTCCATCGCTGCAATCGTCGACAAGCGGTGAGCAATCGCGATCACGGTCTTGCCTTGCATCATGTCATCGAGGCTTTCCTGAATCGCCACTTCGACTTCCGAGTCCAGCGCGCTGGTGGCTTCGTCGAGCAACAGGATGGGCGCGTTCTTCAGCATCACACGCGCAATCGCGACACGCTGACGCTGGCCGCCCGACAACTTGATCCCGCGTTCACCGACCAGCGTGTCGTAGCCGGTATGGCCCTGACGATCACTCAATTGACTGATGAATTCATCGGCCTGGGCGCTGGCCGCCGCGCTGCGAATCTGCGCGTCGGTGGCATCGGGCCTGCCGTAAGCAATGTTGTCGCGAATCGAGCGGTGCAGCAGCGAAGTATCCTGCGTGACCATGCCGATGCAGCTGCGCAAGCTGTCCTGGGTCACGTGCGCGATGTTCTGGCCATCGATGCGAATCTCCCCGCGATCAATGTCGTAAAAGCGCAGCAACAAGTTGATCAAGGTCGATTTTCCGGCGCCAGAACGGCCCACCAGGCCAATTTTTTCACCCGCACGGATATTCAAGCTCAGGCCATCGAGCACCTGACGTTCGCCGTTGTAATTGAAGCTGACGTTGTCGAAAGTCACCGCGCCGCCGGAAGTCTTCAGTACGCCGGCATCCGGCGCGTCTTGCACCTTGGTGCCCTGGGTCAGCGTTGCCATACCATCGTGCAAGGTGCCGATGCTTTCGAACAGCGAGGTCATCTGCCACATGATCCAGTTCGACATGCCATTGATGCGCAACGCCATGGCCGTGATCGCCGCCACCGCACCGGCGCCGACCTCGCCTTGATGCCACAGCCACAGCGCATAACCGCCCGCCGACATGATCAATCCAACCACTAACGCCTGATTGACGATCTCGAACAGGCTGACCAGACGCATCTGGCGAAAACCGGTCAGCTTGAAATCTTCCATCGCCGCCCGCGCGAAATGCGCTTCGCGATTGGAGTGCGAGAACAGCTTCACCGTGGTGATGTTGGTGTACGCATCGGAGATGCGCCCGGTCATCATCGACCGCGCATTGGCCTGCTCCTGCCCCACTTTGCCCAGACGCGGCACGAAGTACCACATGGCCAGGCCGAACAGCACGACCCAGGCGAGGAACGGCAGCATCAGCTTCAGCGCAAAACCGCCGGCCAACGCGATGATCGCAATGAAATACACACCGATCCCCGGCAGAATCTCGATCATCGTGAACAACACATCGCGCACCGCCAGCGCCGTCTGCATCACTTTGGTGGTGACCCGACCGGAAAACTCGTCGGAGAAAAACGAAAGGCTTTGCCGCAGCATCAGCCGATGGAAATCCCAACGCAGGCGCAGCGGCAAGTTAATCGCCAGAATCTGGTGCTGCACCATCGTGCGCAACGCCACCAGCCCGACACTGAGCACCATGACGATGCCCATACCCCACAACACCCGACTCTCCTGCGCCGCCGCTTCGCCGCCGGCCTGCCAGGTCGAGAGCAGATCGACGACTTGGCCGAGGAAGGAAAACAGCCACGCTTCATAAATCGATACAGCGGCACTGAGTAGCGCCAGCGCAAGGATGTAACCGCGCGCACCACGGGTGCAAGCCCAGAGGAACCGCGCCAGGCCGGTGGGCGGTGGCGGCACCTCGTCAGGAGGAAAAGGGTCGAGCCTTCGTTCAAACACACGAAGCATGGTGATCTCCAAAACTTTCAAGTAAGGGGATTCTGCCATTGATCGGTGGCTTGGAGGTCTTTGTGAAAAAGTGTGTGCTCGATGGAACGGCTTTTCGCCCTCAGCTTCTCGCTTGACGCATTTTGCTGAACGACCTTGCCGGCGTCGGGCTCAACGCCGCCGGCGTCTGCCAAGGGATAGCGTTCCAGGCACCGCTGCCGGGCGTCAGCAACTGGCGCAGATGCTGCTCGTGGAACGCCTCGCCCAGCGAGTCGACGCGAAATGCCGCCACCCACTGCTCGCGCCCCTGCTGATAGGCTTTGCCAAAATCTTCCCAACTGTCGAAACAGTCCTGCGCACGCTGCGCATTGAGCAGCAACACACGCCAGGCGACACCGGGTTCGAGCCAGTGCATCAACAGTGCGCAACGGACTAGAAACGCCACCCGCACACAAGCAAAGGCCATGGCCGCGCGCGGCTCATCGTCGGCTTTCAGCGCTTGCAGGTCGAGGCTGAACCATTGCCGCTCAAGGGTTGCACTGAAATGCGCCCGCACCGCCTCGTCATCGCAATGGCTGCGTATCCCGCCCTGGTGCAGCAACGCTGCCCGCAGGATCTTCTGCGCCTGCTCGTTGAAGTGATCACACGCCGGCGAATAGAAACCCTCGACGCCCATCGCATCGGCCATAGGTTTGGCCAGCAGCAGCGACCAGTGCTTGCGTGGGCTGAACAACGGCGCACGGCGGGGCTTGAATGCTTGCCACAACAACCAGACTGAAACAACCACTGCAATCAATAAAAACATGCCGTTCCCCTCACCTTGCCCGAGCCTGCCAGGTCTGGATTTCCTCGGCCGTGGCCGGCGCCATGTCCGGCCACGGCACGCCTTCGGTCAGGCACAGCGGCTCACTGGCCTGACGCTCAATGCGCTTGCTGAAAATATGTCGGATGGCGTATTTGACCGACACCGCTTGCGGGGCAACCTGCAAAAATTGCTGCGGCTGTCGCCCGGCCACCAGCCATTCGACCATCGCCGACGGCGCATCAAGGCGCTCGTACAATTGCGGATACCGCGCCACCAGACGAGTCTGCGCGGTCGGGTCGCTGACGTCTTCGATGCGCAGCCAACCGGCTTCAGTGCGCACGATACCGATGGCGATGCAGTCGGCGGGCGTTTGCTGGTCGGTGTGCAAGGCGTTCAGGCACTGCAGCAGGTCTTGGTAGTAGCGTTCAACCGGTGGCCGGTTCTGTTTGCCTTTGACCTGCTCGACCGTCAAGGTGCCGTCGGCCTGGACGATCAGGCTGATGGTGATGTGGGGTTGGCCCTGGGCATCGCGAAAACTGAACACGCGCATGCGCTGCTGCTCCACCGCTTCGGCATAGCGCTCGCCGTAACCGCCGGTCAAGGCGCGGCGATCAGCGAACTGGCCCAGGCAGTGGCGCATCACATAACTTTCAAAGGCCATTTCCGCGCGCAGGCAATCACTTTCGGGACGCAGTTCGTGCAAGACGTGCTCAGCAGTGGTCAGCCGCACAAGCAAGGCTTCGGGATGGCTCTGGCACCAGCCCTGCTCGACCCGCGCCGCCATCTGCGCGTGTTCCTTTTGCCACAGCGCCAGCGCTTGTGGGCAATTGATGCGTTCAAGCTTGTCGGCCAGTGCCGTGCCCTGGCGTGAGGTCAGAAACTCCACCAGCAACGCTTCCTCGGCCAGCAGTGGCGCCTGCTGCGGATCGACCCAGACCAGCGGCGCCAGCGTCTGCTGCGACGCTTTGCCAGCGTCGTGCAAATGCCTTTCCACCCAGGCTGGCGGCTCGCTGCCCAATGCCTCGGCCGCCTCTACCCGCGTGGTGATCCGCCGCGCAGGTTCGAAGTTGCCGACCAGATGACGGTAGAAATGGTTGAGCAACCATTTGCTGACTTCCGGCGCATCGCCGCGAGCAAGGCTGCGCTCAGCAATGCCGCGTTTGAGTTGATCGGCATTGAGTGCGTTGCGCGGGGCGTAACCGGACTGGCGCGGTGGCGAGGCTCCGTCCACCGTTACTTCCATATTTGCCACCAGGCCTTGGCGGCCGGTTTTGCAGACGCCTGCAATTCGGCGATCCACTGGTGGAACAGTTCATTGTTGCCCTGATCAACCGGGTTGTTCGGATCACTGCGCAGGATCGAGCGATGGTAATAGGCCACGGCTTCTTCGTTGCGGCCGAGCCCCTTGAGCACATCACCGGCGCAGCCCAGCAGGGACGGTTCGGCGCCTTCGTCGATGATCGGCGCGTAACGCAACCACAGGCTGGTGGCTGCTTCCGGCAGCGTGTAGGAGAGGTACATGGCGATTTTCATGCGTGCGAACAGCGGCGAGTATTCCAGCGCCTTGTCGCTGATTTCGCACTCTTCCTGCCATTTGAGAAGACGTTCCAGCCAGATCAGAATCTCGCGTTCACGGTCCAGTCGGTACAGCGCGCGGGTAACGTCCTGAATGTATTCTTCCGGGTCGTGGCGGCTGTAACCATGGTCGGCTGCGTAGTGCCAGAGCTGTTCGGCCGCTTCGGCGATGCCTTGGTCGTCCTTTATCTTGATGCGATTTTCCAGGATGCCCTGATAGTGTTCGGCGAACGGGCTGGCGGCGATGCCGCGAGCATGCAATTCAAGGGCCCGGCCCATGAGCTTGTCGTTGTAGCAGCGGTAATTGAACGCCAGGTTGGCGCACAGCATTGAGTACAGGTGTGCGCAGGCGTCAGAGCGGTGACCGCGGCCGCTGGTGATGCATTGCTCCATACGGGCCTGGCCGTGTTCGTAGGCAACCTTCTGTACTTCGCGCAGTTGCCACCAGATAGGTTCGGCTTGCTCTTCCGAGAGCGATTCGACATGGGTTTCGACCAGTCCCGAAAGGTTGGTCGCAAACTGGTAGTAGTACATACCGCTGGCCAATGGCGGCAAGGGTTGGCGCAGGGCATCAGCGATACCAAACACACTGGCATGGGCACTGAACAGGGCGAAGTTGCTGCGATTGTCGTGCAGGTTACCGGCCGAGACGGCTTCACGCAGCATTGCCAGTTGGGTGTTGGCGTCGATGCGCCCGGCCTGGCCTTCACGCACCGCCACCAGGCGGTTGATCCACGGATGATCCGGCGCGCGACGTCGCGCCTCCGCCAGAGCCTGGGCGAAGACGTTGTCGATTTGCTCCAGGTCATCGCGCGCGGCCTGCAGTGCATCGAGCAGCGCCCCTTGAGACGGCGTCGACTCATCACGCCATGGCAAGCCGGAAAGGAACTGTTCCAGCACCGCTTGATCGTCACAGGCACGCATTACACACAGCGGCCACCACACGGACGCGTCTGCAGCATCAAGCAGACGTTCGTTGACCCAATAGGCCGTGCCCGGCCACATGTGAGCGCGCACTTCATAGATTTCCTCGAAGGCACGTTGCCCCGCCTCTTCGACCTGGCCGTTCTCCAGCAGCCATGGCAAATGGTAATCGACGAAGTTGTCAGCGCCGCCCGAATCCAGGCTCAGGGTCGCCACGTCACAGACTTTCAATGCACCCGCGAGGTCGCCCTGGGCCTTCAGTGAACGGGCGGCCAGACGCGCCAGGCGCACTTCCCATTCCCGGCGCTGAGGCAGCGACAAATCGGCGGTCAACTGCATCACTGGTTGTTCGAACAGCGCCAGGCGCAACGGCACGATTTCGATCAGCGCATCGCCCAGCCATAGCCAGTCGTCAGCGTCGATATCCTGATCGTTGCCGGCCGTGCGAAATGCATCAATCGCCGCCAGTGCGGCTTCGCGCGCTGCTTCGTCACGTTCATGAGCGGCCAGCACCTGGGCCCGGCGCCGGTGTTGATCGGCATCGTCCCAGGCGCGCAAAGCGTGACGATCAGGGTTGATCAGGGCCAGGCTGTGACGCACTTCGATGGCCTTGAGGGCGATGTCGAGGGTGGCGTGTTGCAGGTCGTCGAAAATGCGGTAGCGCCGGTACTGTTCAACGTCGAACGGCAGCGACTCGTGGGTCAATTGCTGCAGGGTGTCGAGCGCCAGCAGCACGCCTTGCTCGTCTTTGAGGTAGTTGCCGAGCCGGAGTTGGAAAATCAACAGATTGACCTTGAGTTCGTTGCGCGCATCGCCCGGCGTCGCCGCGATCAGTGCCTGGCCATCGTCGGTCAGGACTGCCTTGGCCGCTTCAGCGTCACCGGCGTTGACCCAAAGCACGTAAAGACGGCCAATCGACTCCAGCGAGACAGCCTTGAGTGGCTGGGCGCGCAGTTGGCCCAGCAGATAATCGGCACCGTGTTCCTGATGCTCGACCTCAAGACGATCCATGAATTGATCCAGCGCAATACCGGACAGCACGGTGCTGTTTTGCGTCATTGTGAACTCCATTTGCGAATGACTGTGCATCGCCCGATGCATCCTGCGTCGGCACCCTCAAGTGGGGCAGCGGGTACTCGTGTACGTGTGCCCTGCACAGGCAACGGATGACGAAAGGGATCGGGCAATACAGCGAGGCCGCGCACGCTACCAGTTGGCGTTTGAAAAACCAAGAGTGTGGGTGGGGCAAAACAAGCCATTCAGTATTTCTAAAGAAACAGGCGCGGGTCGGTAACTGCCCTAGTTTCAAACCCAATCGCTTTTTTATAAAACTGACAGTGTGATTACGCTTGGGCCAAAATCCTGGCCCGAACAAACAAAGCAAGGATGGAAATGAGCAAAAGTACGGTCCGTTTTGCACCATGGGTGGGTGCGCACTACGAGCGCGGCATTCACGGTTTACGCATTCTCGTTGTCTGCGAATCTCACTACGGGGCCAAAGAACATGAGCGCCCGACAGTCACACCCGAAGTATTGAAGGCTCTGGCCTTGGGCCAGAAACATCCTCAAGCCACAGCCAAGCTTCGTAAACATGCACATTTCACTAAAATAATGGCTTCTATCTTGAATGCCCGAAAGCACTTCTCCAGCGCAGACAGGAGTGATTTTTGGCATCGCATTGCCTATTACAACTTCATCCAGGAGTTTTTACCCAGCATTCGCGAAAAGCCGTCGGACGCAGCTTGGGAGAACGGCAAGAGAACGTTTACTGAAGTCTTGGAGGTTTTAGCACCAGAGTTGATCGTCTGCTTCAGCAAGCGAAACGGTAAGCGAATTACTGCGCTAGCGGGTGATGTGCCTGTAGCAGTGGCTAACCACCCGTCTTCGCGGTTTGCTTACTCCAAAGTCAATCCCATTATCGCTAAACAGATCGACCTGGCATTTCTGCGCAAGGCGCAAGTAGCAGATTTCGCCACTACCGGCGTTTTGTATTCACGCTGGCGCGAGGCCACAGCGTCTGCTTTGCCCACACCTGGTAAATATCTTTCTGGGTCGGACCGGCTTAAGTTAATTGCAAATCGGATGGAGCTGATGGCTGCACTCGACGAAGCTGCACGTTCTCGGTCCGTTGACTGCGCGTGGGGCGATTCAACTGTAGAACCTAGCGCCAACCTGTAGTAATCGCTTGGACTTGATGCAGCCTGAATGGCGGCTTTCGACCCAAACGGCCATACCCAATGGAGACGCTTCGCCGCTTTCAACACCCGGACGGACATACAGATAGTCCTTTATTGAGTAAGTCAAAGCAGTCCAGGCCCTGTCAGTCAGGCATCTTTCACAATCATGTACTGGCTGAAATTGTTGATATGGTCGTCAAGGTTATCCTCGAGCATCATCCGGTACTGCTCACAAAAGTACTTCAGCATCGCCTCGCGCGCTTGCGCCATTTCTTCGCCAGACTTGAAGCTGCGTGCGCTCACCCAGGCATTGAACCGGGTGGTGCCAAACATCATCGATGCGCTGACTTTGCCGAGGTTTTCGAACACTTTGAGCTGCTCGTTCGACAGGCTGATGTGGGCGTCGGCGCGATCGTAGAAAGCGTCATCGGTCGTATCGGTCATTGCGGATTACCTTCTATCAACGTCGGGAAATTGCGTAATTGGAACACTTCCCGCCTCGGCTGCGCTACGCGGTGAAATGAAAAAGGCTGCTGGCCGAAAACAACCTTGCATGACCTTGCGCGCATCAATGTCCGCCATCACAAGTACCAGCGATACTCCCGCGCACTGATCTCCTGCATGAATGCCAGATGGTCCTGACGTTTGTTCTCGCAATACACATCGACAAACTCGGCGCCCATACCCTCGCGCAACTGCGGCTGATGCTGCATCGCACGCACGGCCTCGAACATTTCCTTAGGGAAATCAATGCCGCTGCTGCGGTCTTCATTGAGCGGCGCAATCGGCTCCTTGCCCGATGCCAGCCCATGCTCCAGGCCCACCAGAATTGCCGCCAACACCAGATACGGATTGGCGTCCGCGCCTGCGAGGCGATACTCGACGCGCAGGTTTTTCGCGTCCGATTCCGGAATGCGCAGGCATGCATCGCGATCCTCAAAACCCCAACTGGCTTTGGTTGCCGTGTTAACCGTGCCGCCCAGGCGGCGCATGGCGTTCTGGTTCGGCGCGAAGATCGGCATGCTGTGTGGCAGCAGTTCCAGGCACCCCGCGACCGCATGGCGGAGTGGCTGCTGATCGTTCGCCGCCAACAGGTTGTTACCCGCTGAATCGTAGAGGCTGACATGCACGTGCATGCCGCTGCCCGGATGCTGCAAATATGGCTTGGCCATGAAGCTGGCGCGATAGCCGTGTTTCAGCGCAACGCCACGCGTGCTGCGGCAGAACAACGCCGCCCAGTCGGCGGCGCGCAAGCCGTCGTCGAGGTGGCCGAAGTTGATTTCGAACTGGCCGGGGCCGAGTTCGGCGGTGATCACGGTGGCATCGATGCCCTGCGCCCGCGTGGCCTCGACCATTTCATCGAGCACCGGGGCAAAGCGTGACAAGCGTTCGATGTGCATGTTCGGTTGATCGTCGGCGTCGTCGCTCAGCTCATCGCGAGGGAACTGCGGCAGGCCGTCACGCAGTTTTTTGTCGAACAGGTAAAACTCCAGTTCGAACGCCACCACCGGATGAATGCCTTTGCGTGCGAGGCGATTGAGCACCTGTGCAAGCACTTCTCGCGGTTCGAATTCGATGGGTTTTTCGGTGCCGTCCGAAGTGATCAGCATCTGCCCCAACGGCTGCGCTTCCCAGGTCACCGGTTTCAACGTGCCCGGAACCAAACGGCGCACGGCGTCCGGGTCGCCGTCGTTGAAACAGTAATCGCCGATGTTGAACAAGCCGCCCTGCACGCCCAGCAGTACGCAGTTCTGCGGCAGTTTCAGTGCGCTGCCAGCGGCGACTTTTTCAAGCATGTCGACCGGGTAACGCTTGCCATAAAAGTGCCCGGGAATGTCCAGGGCGATCAGGTCGACATAACGCACCTCGGGGTAGCGTTGGCGAAACGCCCGTACTTCAGCGAGCAGGTCAGCGCAGACAGCGTCCATCGTGTTCATCCTTTATGGTTATCAGGTGTAGACCCACAGCACGCGTGTGAGCTGATCGGTGAGGTTGCCGTAGCGGCAGCGGGTGTGGCTGTCGAATTGAAAGCTGTCGCCAGCCATTAGCGTGGCGGGTTCTTCGTCATCGCCCAGCCACAACGTCAGTTCGCCTTCGAGCACGTAACCGCCCTGCTCCGAGCTGTCCGTCAGGTGGCGGTCACCGCTGCTCGCGCCAGCCTCCAGATGGCTTTCGAGCATGGAGAACGAGGCGCGGATCTGCGGCGACACCAGAATGTCGGTGATGCCGTTGGCGTAATACAACGTGCGGCGCTCGTCCGGACGCGTCACCCACGGCAGCTCCTTGGGCTTGGGCAAACTGTAGAAATAGGTGGTTGGCACGCCAAAGGTTTCGCTGATCGCGGTCAGGTCCGCCACCGTCGGCCGCGACAGGCCGCGCTCGACCTGCGAGAGGAAACCGACCGAACGGCCGATCTTGTCGGCCAGCTCCTTGAGGGTCCACTTCTTGTGCTTGCGCAGGTCGTGGATGAGGATCGCCAACGCGGCGATCTCTTCTTGCTTGTTCATCGTCAAAGCCTCATCAAATACTGTCGCGCAGGCGATACCAGGCTTTGCCGATCGCCTCCAGCGGTGCGGCGAAATGCTTGCCGCCGGGAAAGCGGCCATTGCTCAAGCGCTGGTACAACGTCAATTCATCACCGTCGCCGAGAATGGCCGCAGACACCGCCCGTGCGGCGGCCAGGGTCGGCAATACGCCGTGGCCCGAATAGCCTTGCAGCCAGTAACGATTGCCTTCGCCGCCGACGTCCGGTGTGCGCTTGAGCGTCAGGTCGATGTGCCCGCCCCAGGCGAATTCCACCTCGACACCTTTGAGCTGCGGGAACACGCGCTGCAGAAACGGTCGGGTCGCAGCGGCGATGTTTTTCGGCATGCCGCCCAAGTAGGTGCAGCCACCGCCAAACAACAAGCGGTGGTCCGGCGTGCGGCGGAAGTAATCGAGGACGAACTGGTTGTCGGTTACGCAGACGTTGCTCGGCAGCAACGCGGTGGCCAGATCAGGTGCCAGCGGCGCGGTGGCGACTTGATAGGTGCCCACCGGCAAAATGCAGCTGGACAGTTGCGGGTCGAGTTCATCGAGATAGGCGTTGCAGGCCAGCACCAGTACATCGGCACGCACTGATCCGCGCGCGGTGTGAACGCGAAAACCTGCGCCCTCCTCCTGATAACTCAGTGCCTTGCTCTGCTCATAGATATGCCCACCGGCACGCTCGATGGCGCCCGCCAGGCCCAAGGCGAGTTTCAACGGATTGAGGTGCGCGCCTTCCGGGTCGTAAAGTCCGGCCTGATAGCGATCACTGGCCACCCAAGCCGGCAGTTCCTCGCGCGGGATGAACTGCAAGGCATCGTGGCCCCACTTGTGGCTTGCTTCGTGTTGCCATTCGGTGAGCAGACTGACTCGTCGTGGCATCACCGATGTCCACAAATGCCCAGGGCGATAATCAATGTCGAAACCGTGACGCCCCGGTAACTCACGCAATTCCTGCGCAGCCCAGCGCATGCCGTCCCACAAGCGTTTAGCGCGCTCATGTCCCAGCGCGGCTTCCAGTGGCGGCATGTCACATGACCAGCCGAGAATCGCTTGCCCGCCATTGCGCCCCGAGGCCGCCCACGCCACACGGCTGGCCTCCAGCAAGGTCACGCGTTTGCCGGCCAGCGCCAGTCGCAACGCGGTATGCAAGCCGCTGAAACCGGCGCCGATGATCACCACGTCGGTGTGCTGCTCGCCCTCCAGCGCCGGTCGCTGGCGCAGAATATCGGCGCAACTGTGGGCGTTATAACTGTCGACGTGCTGGCTGGATTGCTGAAACATTCGCGACCTCGTGAAATTATCTTTTTATAATTTCATGAAAATCTACAGAATAAATTTCACGCCGGCAAGCCGCCGTTGTCCCGATCAAAAATCGTAGCGCGCCGTCATGCCCAGTGTTCGCGGTGTGCCCAACACCCCGGTGTAGGCACCATTCGGGGAATTCCACAGGGTCGTGTAGTAGGTCTTGTCGAAGGCGTTTTTCAACCACAACGACACGTCCCACTGGCCCTTGCCCCAATCGCCGCGCACGCCGCTGGAAAGGTTCACCAGTCCGTAGCCGGGCAATTGCGCGTCGCGGGAATCATCGACAGTGCCGACCGCATGGGAGCGCCACGCGTAGCTGCCGTTGACGTAGGGTTGCAGGCCATTGTGCAGACTCCATTGATAACTGGCGTTGCTGTTGAAGACCCATTTCGATGCGCCCACCACTGCGTGGCCACTCAGGTCGCAGGCGGCCGGGGTGCCAGGACGCAAGGCGACTTCAGCCGGGCATGGGGCATCGTCGTAAGACAGATAGCGCACGTCGTTGAAGGCGCCGTTGAGGTTGATCGTCAGCCCCGAGATCGGCCGCCAACTGCTGTCGACTTCCACGCCACGGCTGCGCACGGTACCGGCGTTGGTCAGGTAACTGGTGAGGTTGACGTCGTCGTAGGCATTGGTCTGATAGCCGTTGACCACGGTCCAGAACAGGTTGGCATTGAGCAGCAGGCGCTGATCGAGCAGCGTGGTCTTGATGCCCAGTTCGGCGTCGTTGGCCCGTTCGCTGCCGATCAACAATGAGTCTGCCCCCGCCACCGGCGCGCTCGCCACGCTGAGATTGACCCCGCCGGACTTCTCGCCATGAGACAACGAGGCATACGCCAACACCTGATCGCTGACGTGCCAGGCCAGGCTTGCCAGCGCCGAAGGGCTGAAGCTGTAGAGGCTCAAGTCGCCGGAATCATACGCCCCCAACCGCCCTGCCCTGGCGGCAGCTGCCGCACCGCTGACGGCGACACCACCGACCGGTGCGTTACGCGTGACCTGGGCGAGTTTGCGCTCATAGGTGCCGCGCACGCCGAGGCTGAAATCCACTTGTGGCGTCAGGTGCCAGGTGCCTTGGGCGAATGTGGCAAAGCTGTCGGTGTCGACATCGCCATGGCCAATGCTGGTGACGTTGTTCAGCGCGCCTTGCGGGGTACCGTTCCAGGTATCGGCCAACGGCCCGTAGTCGGTGAAAACCTTGTTGCTCATCTCCTGACGGAAGTAATACGCGCCCAACACGTAGTCGAAGTGTTCGCCGACCGGCGAAGCCAGGCGTATCTCCTGTGAATATTGCTTGTCGCGCGCCGATTGGCCGACGTTGTCCATCACGTCGACGTTCAGCTCATCATCGTTACGCGGCGTGAAATCCCACCAGCGATAAGCGCTGATCGACGTCAGCGTGAAGTCGCCGGGCAGGTTCCAGTTCGCCTCCAGCGAGGTGCCGCCCTGAAACACCGTGACGTTCTGATCGGCGTCGAGATTGACCCGACGCCCGTCCACCAACGTCGCGCCAACCGCGGCGGCACGTTGTTGATAACGGTTGACGCCATTGATGGTCGGCCCGGTGCTGAACAACGAGCGTGTGCCCGCACTGGAATCTTCCTCGTGATAATCGGCCAGCCAACGCACATTGAAATCGTCGTTGGGCTGGAACAGCAGTTGCCCACGCACGCCCTGCCGCACGCCACCGCCGAGGGTATGGTCGTCGAACTGGTTTTTCGCGTAGCCATTTTCGTAGGTTTTGTACGCGGCGATGCGTCCGCTGAGTGAGTCATTGAGCGGGCCGGAAAAACTCGCCTGGTTTTGCGAATAACCGTCCTCGCCCATTGAGCTGGCGAAGCTGCCTTGCGGCGTCGATGACGGACGACGTGTGGTGATGTTCAACACGCCGGCCGTGGTGTTCTTGCCAAACAAGGTGCCTTGCGGGCCGCGCAGCAGTTCGATCTGCTCGACGTCGAGCAAGTCGAACACCGCCATTCCGGGACGTCCGAGATAGACGTTGTCCAGATAAATCCCGGCGCTGCCTTCCAGGCCATCGCTGGCCGGGTTGTTGCCCAGGCCACGAATCGACAGGCTCGATTGCCGGGCGTGCATGAACGCGACGTTGACGCTAGGCATCGCCTGCTGCAAATCCTGCAAGCGATACAGGCGTTGCTCCTCCAGCGTCTGCGCGCCCAACACGCTCATGGCCGTGGGCACTTGCTGAGCATCTTCGCTACGGCGCCGGGATTCGACCGTGACCGTTTGCAGGACATCATTGTTGTTGGGTAAATCGCTGGCCGTGGCGGGCTGTAACGGCATTAACGAACACAAACCCAGGGCGCCAGCTGAAACGTTGCGCGAAAAAAGAAGATTCATCGGTGGTTCCTGGAGCGGCGAGGAGCCGCTCTTCGAGAGGAGTCGATACTTCGCTGCGCGTGGCGTGCGTGAGCGTGATCGTTGCGGTGGATGTGTAGGTGTTCAGTCACGCAGCCATGGCAGGTCTGCGCGCTGATAACGGTGGGCACGGAATATCGCGTTGTTGGCGCCCGGCAGATAACGTTGCGAGGCCGCATCGGGATAGGTCGCGAAGTGCGGATTGACGTATTCCCAGACCACTTCACCGGCCTGAGTGACTTCGAACAATCGGCCGAAGTTGGCCTCGGTGATCAGCGTGTTGCCGTTGTGCAAACGCTGTGCGCCGCCCATGAACGGGGTGAAAAAGGCGTAGCCCGGCGTGTCGGCGTATTGCCATTCGATGCGCTGCGTCGACGGGTTGATTTCGAGAATGCGCGAGTGCGGCATGCTCACGTGCGGGCGGAAGATGCCGTTGTCGAATACCAGTACGTTGCCGTTTTCCAGTTCACTCGGGCAATGTTGCTGCGCGACCAGATCGTGGCCGAGACGCCATAACACTTCGCCACTGCCGCGTTGCACGGCAATCACCGACGAAACGCTGCGCAGGCTGAGGATCACTTTGCCGTCGCGACCGGGCGTCACCGCATTGGTCATCGGCCAGTGGTGACGTTCGAAGCATTCGTGCAACGGATAATCCTCAGGGCGCAGGTGTTCCCAGCTGCGCCACTCCCAGACTACGTTGCCCTGGCGATCGACTTCCTTGACCACGTCGGCGTAAATCACCCCGCCCGGTGCTTCGCTGCCGGGAATGCCGCCGACCACGCGCCGGGCCAGCTCTGCACTTAAAGGCTCGACGGTGGTGTAGAGCAGATGGCCGTTGTCGAGCCATTGCGCATCGTGGTGGTGCAGCAGATCCGTGTGTTCCCAAACCACTTCGCCTTGCGGTGTCACTTCGCTGAACGCGCCGCCGTGCCACACCGACCAGCCCGGAAACAGGTCCGGTGAATCCGGATGGTTGCCGTTGTAACCGAGGTTGCCGTTGCGCAGGATCACCGCGTCGCGGCCAGGGCGTTGTGGCAGTTTCCAGCGATGGACGACCTCGCCATCGAGGTCGATGAGGAACACATTGCCCTGCGCCGTTTGCGGGGCGAACAGCGTGTAGCCGCCAGCGCTGCGGGCATGGTCGACAGTGATCAGGCCGGTTTTGCGCCGCTTGAGGGTGGTGGTTTCGAGGTTAGGCATGGCTTTTCTCCAGGCGTGTGAGTCCCGGCCGCCAGCAAAGCGGCACGGTGAACAGAAAGGGTTGTCAGGGGGTGGGCAAGGCGCTGTTGAAACGGTCGTCGAAGATCTGCTCGACCTGCAACGGTCGTGGAATCAGCCGTTCGCTGGCGAACATATCGGCCAATTGCTGCTGCGAATGGATCACCGATGATTCGATCGGCACGTAATGCAGGTCCTGTTGCGCGAGCATCTCTTGCACCAGCGCCACGGGGAGTCGGGTGGTTTGCGCGAACACTTCGGCCCACGCCTGCGGGTGCGCAGTGGCCCACGCTTGGGCACGGGCCAGTCTGCCGAGCAGATCGCCCAATTGCGCTGCCCGTTGTGGATCATTCAGGGCCTTGAGGCTGGCGACGGTGAAATTCAGCCCGGTTTCCGGCCAGGCACTGCCGTCCACCAAAACCCGTGCGCCGCGTGACGTGGCCTGGCCCACAAACGGATACCACACCGCCCAACCCTCGAGTTTGCCGCTGGCAAAGGCATTTTGCGCATCCACCGGGCTGACATAGGCGATGCTGACATCGCGTGGCGTCAGGCCCGCTTGATGCAGCGCCGCCAGCAACAGATAGTGGCCGCTGCTGCCCTTGGCCACGGCAATGCGTTGGCCCTTGAGGTCGGCGACTTGCGTAACGGTCGAACCTTGCGGCACCAGCAGCGCATTGTTGTTTTGCGCGCCGCTGGCCACCCCGACGATGCGCACGTCATAGCCTCCCGCCTGAGCGAACACCGGCGGCGCATTGCCGACGACACCGGCATCGATTGCCCCGGCGCTCAGCGCTTCGAGCAAGGTCGTGCCGGCCAGAAACGGATGCCACGACAATGCATAGGTGATGCCTTGGTCTTGCCCCGATGCCTTCAGCAACGCTTGGGTCAAACCGCTTTGGTCACCGACTTTCAACGCTGCCTCGGCCGCCGGCACCGCCAACAACAAAGTCGCACAGCACAATAGTGCTTGCAGGCACTGGCCGAGATGACGGGTGAGTGAATACTTGGCAGTCGCGGGTTTTACCGGCATTGTCGTGGCCTCGTTTTTTGCGTTGAATTCAGTATGTCGAGGCCCGCCGTGCCGCTCCATGCCAAACACCCCTCCTTTGCTGCCATGGTGGACACCCCGCCGCAGCCGGTCCGCACCGTCGTGGTGTTGGCCTTCGATGATCTGTTGTTGCTGAATGCGGCCGGGCCGTTGGAGGTCTTCGCTGCGATACCGCGTGTGTTGGGCGGCGCTTTCAGCAGTCAACCGCCCTATCGCTTGCTGATGGCGTCGCCGCAGGGTGGCGAGGTCTTGTCGATCTCCGGCATCAGCGTCGCGACCTGCTCACTTGCACAGATCGATCAGATGGCCCCGCAGATCGACACGTTGATCGTCGCCGGAGGCCCGGGAATGGCCGCGCTGGAAGCTGACGAACAGGCCTGTGAATGGCTGCGTGCGCGTTCAGCGCAGATCCGCCGCCTCTGTTCGATCGGTACGGGTGCCTTTGCCTTGGCGGCCGCCGGGTTACTCGATGGCCGGCAAGTGGTGACGCACTGGAAATTTGCCGCCGAATTGCAGGTGCGCTACCCGGCGGTACATTGCCAGACCGAGGCGCTGTACCTGCACGACGGCAATCTGTGGACGTGCGGCGGCGCAACCGCCGGGATTGATCTGGCGCTGGGGCTGGTCGAGCAAGACCTTGGCGCGCAAGCGGCGCTGACGCTGGCGCGGTATTTCACGGTATTTCTCTGGCGCGGCGCGGAGCAGCCGCAACTGAGCGCCTCGCTTAATGCCCAGTCCAACGCCTTGCGCACCGATCCGGACGTGCGTTTGGCGCGGCTGCATGCGTGGATTGCGGCGAATCTGAACGGTGACCTGCGCGTTGAGCGACTGGCTGAACAGTTCGGCATGAGCCCGCGCCATTTTGCCCGCGCCTACGTTGCCGCCACTGGCGAAACACCGGCGCAAGCGGTGGAGAACCTGCGTCTGGAAACGGCCACTCGGTTACTCAAAACCACTAGCGAGCCGATCAAACGCATTGCCGAAACAGCGGGTTTTGGCCGGGAGGAACGCATGCGCCGCGCGTTCCAAAAACACTTGGGCACCAGCCCAAACGGCTACCGCAGCGAAATGAAAGCCACCACGGCAGTTGGGGCCCAGCCGTTGGGCATTGCCTTGGCGGGACTGGCCCAATAGCCCGACGCGCCAGTCAATGCTGTAGCGCGTACCGCCGACAATGTTCCAAATAGCCCTTTTCATGATTGCCGACCAGTTGCACGACGCTGGTCCACAGCCAGGAAGGCGCGTCCAGACGTTTCGAACGACAGGTTTGCAAATCCGCCATCCACTCGGATCGGGTGGCCAGATCCATCTGCCGCGCATGTGCCACGCCGACGACCCGCGCCAGATAGCCGGCCGCGAGCATCGCATCGCGCTGACTCAACTGATCCAGTTCCAGCTTCATGTCCTGCGGCAGCAACTCGCGAACAAAAAAGCCGTGATCAAGCATGCGTGTCGCCAGCATCCGATTGCCCAGCCCGGGCGATAAAAACCGCGCGCCTTCGACTACGCGCCTGCCGTTATCGCGGGGCATGGCCGCTCGGGCGGCACGGGGGGCGGCGGCACCGACGGCTTCCTTGATATCGAGCAGGCAATATTCCTCGTCATCGCCCTTGCCCACGCCCAGCAGCACGGCATAACGCTTGAGCCCCAACGAACTGCAGCCTTTTACCCAATATGCCGAGTCAAGCATTTTCACCCGATCATCCTTTGAGCGGCCCTTCAACGACGTCACCAGCGTATGGATTTCCGGCGTGGCGCAGAGGGTTTTCAATGCAGCGCGTTCATCGCGCGACAGCGCCCAGAACTGTTTGCCCAATGGAATGGTCGGTTTGGTGCTTTCGATGCGCTCCTCGGCCAAATGCTTCCAGGTGCGCTGCACGGCACTGCGCATGCCGGCTTTGACTTGCGCCGGCCGTGGCGGGTCTTCATCCAGATCACCGACAAAGGCTTGCTCGTAGCCACGCATCATTTCTTCGAGCATGCGTGCGGTCGCCACGCCGGGCAGGTCCGAGCCCCGCGCCGCCGTGGCCAGCGACAGTGCCAAGCGCACCAGATCATGCGCCGGGTTGCCGATGACGGTCTGGTCGAGGTCGCGAATATGAATGTCGATCTGCCCTTTGAGATCCCCGGTCGGGCCGAGATTGCCGGCATGGCAATCGCCGCAGATCCACACCGCCGGGCCTTTGGGCAGGCTGCGGCCCGGTTGGCTGTGCAGCCACTCGTAAAATTGCACGGTGCTGCCGCGTACATAAGCGTGCGCCGAGCGGGCCATTTTCAGATTGCGCAGTTGCGACAGCGGTTCAAGTCGGGCGGAGGGACGCGGGGTTTTCATGGACGCTTCTTGTGCGGGATGTGAGCTGTTGACCGCCCGCAGCGCACGAATGTTTCAAAGTGTTTCAAGGTATTCGCAACCCTTTCGTTATTGCGGCAGCTCGACTCGCGCCAACAACCCTGCGCCGTGACGATTGTTCAGCGTCAGCTCGCCCCCCTGTTCACGCACGATCGCGCGCGCCGCCGACAGCCCAAGACCAACGCCCCCGGTGTCGCGGTTGCGCGAAGCTTCCAGGCGAAAGAACGGATCGAATACCTGCTCCAGCGCGCCCTCGGGTATACCGGGGCCGGTGTCACTGACTTCAATGCAAATCGAATACTCATCAGCGCGCAACGCAATGCGCGGCTGCTGCGCGTACTTCACTGCGTTCTCCAGCAGATTGACGATCACCCGTTTGATGCCCAGCGGTCGGCCGTCGTACACCAGATGCGCCGGGCCGCTGAAATCGACCTCAATCTGCTGATCTCGATAGTCATCAATGATGGTTTGCAGCAGCTCCGACAGGTCGAACGCGGTGCTTGGCTCGCGGTGCGTGTCTTCTCGAAAGAACGCCAGTGCAGCGTTGATCATCGACTGCATTTCTTCGACATCGCGAATCAGCTTGCGCTGGTGATCGAGGTCTTCCATGAATTCGCTGCGCAGGCGCATGCGCGTCAATGGTGCGCGCAAATCATGCGAGATCGACGCCAGCATGTGGGTGCGCTCGGCAATAAAGTGCTGAATCTGCGCCTGCATGGTGTTGAACGCGACGATGGCCTGGCGAATTTCGTGGGGCCCTTCGATCTTGATCGGTGGCGCCCGCAGGTCCGTGCCGAATCGCCGCGCTGCACGGGAGAAACGTTGCAACGGATTGGCCAGTTGCCGGGTGGCGATCCAGGCGACCAAAAAGGTCGCGATCAGGCCCAGGGCGATGATGATTGCGATCCGCGTGCCCAGCTCCAGACCCCAGCTGCGTTCAGGCGGAATAAAGGACAACCAACTGCCGTCCGCCAGTTGCACCAGCGCTGCGTAATGCGCACGGGGATTGTTGCGCGGCCAGTCGTCAGGGTTGAAGGCTTCGATCTTGCGATCGCCGCCGAGCAGTTGTTGCAGCACCGGCACCCGGCTCGCTTCGACGCGAACGCCGTCATTGGGCAGATCGAAGTCGGCGCGCTGCGCTTTCCACGACACTTGCAGCATGGCGCTGCTCGCCGCGTCCGCCAGTTGCGGGCGCAGGCTGACGGGCGCCGCCTCGATCACCCGCGAGGTCGCGGCAATCTGCTCAAGCAGGCCCGTGCGTTCAATGGGCGGGCGCGCCCAGATGCCGGCGACCTGCACGAACAGCGCGTTCAGCGCCAGTGAGGCGAGCATCGCTGCGACGATGGTCAGGGCAATCCGACGGCTGAGAGTGTCGCCCGGTAACAGTCGGCGAATCACGAGCGCGTGACCTTGGCCGTGAACATATAGCCGCCGTTACGCACGGTACGGATCAGGTCCGGGCGCTTGCTGTCCGGTTCGATCTTGCGGCGCAGACGGCTGACCTGCACATCGATGCTGCGATCAAACGCGTCGTGGCCCTGGCCGTGGGTCAGGTCGATCAACTGTTCGCGGGTGAGGATGCGCTGCGGATGGTCGAGAAACACCACGAGCAAATCGAACTCACCGCCGGACAGCGGAATCATCACGTTTTGCGGTGAACGTAATTCGCGGCAGGTGATGTCCAGATGCCAACCGGCGAAGGCGATCACCGGCCGCGAAGGCTCGACCGCCGCTCGCTGCTCGCCCGCGCGACGCTGCAAGGCGCGTACCCGGGCGAGCAGTTCCTGCGGGGCGAACGGTTTGGTCAGGTAATCGTCTGCGCCCAGTTCCAGCCCGACAATGCGGTCGCTGAGCTCAGCCATGGCGGTGAGCATGATGATCGGAATGGCCATCTGCGCCCGGACCTTCTGGCACAGGCTCAAACCGCCTTCGCCGGGCATCATCAGATCGAGAATGATCGTGTCCGGGCGCTGCTCGGCGATCGACGCCCACATGGCCTCGCCGTGGGGCGCCACGTCGACGTCATAGCCGTGCTGAACAAAGAACTTCTTCAGCAGCGCGAGAATTTCCACGTCATCGTCGACGAACAACAGTCTGCTCACGGTTACAGGATCCATGGACCAAAAAGAGGCTATCTAAAGCCATTTCGCCGCCCGGGTCATTTATTTCAATCGAGCAACATTCCTGCACGCCAGACATCAAGCGGACATCGTCTGGCAAAACCTCTCGCGCATTCTGCAGCCATTCCAATCGAGGGGGTTCGCATGAAGGTATTGAACAACAGCCATTGCACCGAGGGACAGCACAGCAACCGTCCCTTGATCCTCAGCCAGCGCACGGCCGCGCTCGGCCCCGACACGCCGGTGGTGTTTCAGGAATCGTGCCTGGGCGTGTCGGGCGATCAGAGCCGGATCGTGCTGCGCCGCTACTTCGAGCAATTCAGCCCGACCAGTGCGCATTGGGTCGAGTACGTGCACAGCATCGCGGCCGCCGACCTTGTCGAATGGATCATGCGCCACGGCCAGTTGCACATCGAGTGCTCGGATCACAGCACACCCAAGCAGCAGGCAGCGCGTTGATGAGAAGCCATTGCCTGATGACCGTGTTGTGCAGCGCCTCGCTGAGTTTGTCGGCCTGCAGCAATCAAAAGGTCGAACACACCGGGTTTCTGCATGACTACAGCGTGTTGAGCGAGCGTCAGTCGCCATCCGGTCAACCGCTGCTGGCGTGGGTCAGCCCGGCCCTGGCGAGGGCTCGCTACACTCAGGTGTACCTGGCGCCAAGCCAGTTTTACCCGAGTGCCGAGCCGACCAAGCGCATCCCGCTGAGCACCCTCGCCGGCGTCACCGACTACTACGACGCGGCGCTCAGGCTGGAATTGGGCAAGGTCTTGCACCTGGTCAATCAGCCGGGACCGGACACATTGGTCGTGCGCCCCGCCATCACTCAGGTCGCCACCAGCACTCAGGGCTTGCGCTTTTATGAATGGTTGCCGGTCACGTTAGTGGCGGCCGGAGTGAGTACCGCTGCCGGCATCCGCGATCAGGACAGTGAAATCGCCACCGAGGTGTCGTTCGAAGACGGTTCGACCGGCGAAGTGATCGCCGAAGTGGTGCGCAAGGGCAAGGGTGTGGCACTGGAAAACGACCAACAAGTGCTGACGGCCGATGACGTCAAAGTCGTGCTGGATGGCTGGGCCAGTGATCTGCGGCAATCGTATGCAGGGCTTCGTCGCTAGTACCGCGGCTTTGTTGTTTAACGTGCAGATCACGGTGTATTTCCACCCGTCTATGGCCATGCCGGAGACTGCTATCCTTGGCTTTTAAACACCATCGTTTAAAAGACACGCCAAGAC
>NZ_AKJD01000014.1 GCF_000282515.1 Pseudomonas sp. GM80 | reverse complement strand
GGGGGGGAGCCGCATCAGCGGCTGCCCTCGCTTAACGGCCTGTCCCGTATCAACCAGGCGTTCGAGCACCTTGCCCGCTACACGAAAACCCAAGTCGCCCTGAACGCGTGCAGCGACCACGCCCGTGAAAGAGCGAGCGGTATCGGGTGAGGGTTGAACAGCGGCGGATCTGACCAGCGGTGCCTGCGTACGGGGATCTGCAACGCTGGAAGATTCGCCACAGGCGGTCAGAGCAAGAGGCAACAAGCATGCGGCAATGGGGAAAGATCGGAGCCGGCGCATAGGTTCCCTTACTGAGGAATAGGATGATCATCATATTCTCTGTCTTGTGACCATTATCGTCAATGGTCACCACTCAAGAAATAACTGCATCCTGACAAGCAGCAATATCGAACCATCAATCCGCTGAAAGACCCTATTCACATTGCTAAAGTTAGCTGGCATCCAGACTTGCGTGTAGCCATATCACTCATATGACCAATTCAGTCAATAGTCACTTCCAGCTAAGTGTGCAGCTCTCCCGCCCCTCATGTGCAGGGAGCAGGAACCTTGATAAGAGGATGTCGCCTGAATTGATTCGCCTGAAAATTTTTCTCAGGGAAGGATCAAGGCATGAGGCTGCGCAGAATGAGATTGGTGGTCAGCATGGGCGCTTGCTCGATCAGATCCAGATTGTGTTGCAACAGCAGCGGGTTGACGAAAGGTCGCAGCGCCAAATTGATCGCATCGACGGTCTCGTCCAGCGGCGTCTTGCGCTCGAACTCCCCCGTTTCTCGACCTTGACGCACGATGTCGAAAATAAAGCCCTTGATCTGCGCTTCATACACCTGGGCACTGGTCCAGCGCTCCGATGCGGAAAACGCCGCGATGTCGTAGAGCTTGCGGTCGTTAAAGAACAGATCCACACCCGTAGCGATGACGGTTTTCACCAATCGGCGCAAACGCTCGGTCGCTGAAATGGCTTCTGCGTTAACGGCCTGTTCGACAGCGGCAGCGATCTGGCCCAGACAATTGGCGCAAATGGCCTCGCCAATCGCTTGCTTGGAATCAAAGAATTTATAGATGTACGCTTTGGAAAAACCGATGGCCTTGGCCAAATCGGAAACCGTGGTTTTAGCGTAGCCATACTGGCTGAAGTGTTCGTTGGCCGCAGCGACAATCTGGTCACGAATGTCATGCTCGGCGGGGCCACGAGTGCTCGGCGAGGAGGTAGATAGAGATGGCTGGTTCATGAGGGCAGCTTACTCACCCCATCAAGGACTGACAACTCGCCGAGCATTGTTCAACTGTTCACCGCGAGCTTGTCACACCACGGCGGCTTCAATCGCTCTGGAGCGCCAGGCAAAAGCCAACACCATCAGCAACCCCAGGCCCGCCATTGCCGCTCCCGCCAGGGAGATCGCCGGATAACCCAGACCCGCGTTGATCACCGCGCCGCCCAGCGCCGCGCCAATCGCATTGCCGAAGTTGAAGGCGCCGATATTCACTGCCGAGGCCAGATTGGGCGCGTCCTTCGCCGCTTCCATGACGCGCATCTGTAGCGGCGGCACCAGAGCGAAGCTGGCGATACCCCAGATCAGAATGGCCACGGCGGCCGGCAGCGGCCAACGCATCAGCACAGTGAACGCCAACAAGACCAGAATCAGCACACTCAGCGAGGCAATGAGGGTGCGGTCTATCGAGCGGTCTGCGGCTTTGCCGCCCCACATGTTGCCCAGCGTCAAACCGACACCGTAGAGCACCAGCATGGCGGTGATGAAGGCGGTAGATGCATGGGTCTCGTTGCTGAGGATCGGTGCGATGTAAGTGAACACGGTAAACATCGCGCTTGAGCCAACGACGGTCAGGGCCAACGCGCCCAGCACCGGGCCGCGCGCCAATACCCGAATCTCCGCCATGACCCCGACGCTTTGCGGCGCCCGCACATTGGGCAGCGCGAACCACAGCGCCGCCATCGTCACCACGCCCAATCCGGTAATGCCCCAGAAAGCCGTGCGCCAACCGTACAACTCGCCGAACCAGGCCGCCAACGGCACACCGCCGATAGTCGCCAGGGTCAGCCCCATGAACATCGCGGCCACCGCTCCGGCACGTTTTTCCGGAGCGACCAGGCTGGCGGCGACAATCGAGCCAACGCCAAAAAATGCGCCATGGTTCAGCGAGGTCACTACCCTGGCGACCATGAGGCTGTAGTAATCGGTGGCCAAGGCTGACATCAGATTACCCAGGGTAAAAATCGCCATCAGCCCGATCAGCAGATAGCGCCGGGGAATCTTGCCGGTGGTCAGGGTCATCAGTGGTGCGCCGAGCAACACGCCCAGCGCATAAGCACTGACCAGCAAACCGGCAGCGGGAATGGAAACGCCCAAGTCTGCAGCGATACCCGGCAACATGCCCATGGGGGCGAATTCTGTTACGCCGATGCCGAAAGCACCGATGGCGAGTGCGACAAGTGGTGGATTGATACGCATGGAAGGCTCCTTATCTATGCCGCCAATGCTACGATCCCGGCTTTTCAGGCGGTAGACTGCATTTTTGGCAATCACCTTTGCGTAGGAGGCACAAGTGGATTTCAACGGCAGGTCAGGTGAAATGAGCGTGTTCACCACCGTGGCGCAGGAAGGCAGTCTCTCGGCCGCTGCGCGTGCGCTGGGCCTGACGCCCTCGGCAGTCAGTCGGATCATCGCGCGCACCGAGCAACGTCTCGGCACCCGCCTGCTGTTGCGCACCACCCGCGCGATCACCTTCACGGCCGAAGGCGAAGCGTTCCTGCGCGGCGCCCGGCGTATCCTCGCCGACATGGACGAGGTCGAAGAAGCCATCGCCGATCAGGGCGTACCCAGAGGGCGATTGCGGGTCAGTGCCGCCCTTGGCCATGGGCGGCTGGCCATCGTTCCTTTGGTCGCAGCCTTCAGCGCCCGTTACCCGAACATCGTCGTCGACCTCACCCTCGGCGACGAAGTGGTCGATATTCTCGGCGGACAAGCCGACGTCGCAGTCCGCTTTGGCCATCTGCCCGACAGCCCGCTGACCGCGCGCAGAATCGGCAACACCGGCCAGGTCGTGGTGGCATCGCCCGAATATCTGCAGCGCCACGGCATCCCTCAGGAACCGCAAGACCTGCTACGGCACAACTGCCTGCGCTTCAACTTTCGCCGTGCCGAACCCAACTGGCCGTTCAGCCGCGATGGCAAAGAGTTTTCCCTGAAGGTCAGCGGCAACATCGAATGCAGCAGTGGTGAAGCGCTGGCACAACTCGCGCGGGTCGGTGCCGGCATCGCACGTATCGGGGAGTTCAGCGTGAGCGAAGATCTGCAGCGCGGCGAGCTGATTGCGCTGTTGGAGGCCTGGAACCCGGGAGATCAGGAACCGATTCATGCGGTGTTCGTCGGCGGTGCGGCGATGCCGGCGCGGGTGCGATTATTCGTGGACTTCTTGCTGGAACATCACCGGATGTCAGCGGATGTGCGAATTAAGTCTTCCGGGGACTCGTGATATTGAACGTCTTGAATGGCCGTCGCGACAGCCTGCTTTCGGCCAAGAGCAGATAATCGCGGGCGGCGGCTTACACTCAGAAGCAAATTCCTCGAAGCAGCAAACACATTCTGCAGGCATCCCTCCAATTGCGTACTTTCGTCACGTAGTTGCGTAATAGTCCAAAGCAGGCGTTAACCTCTGCGATTAACGGGGAACTATTCTCGTCCACTAATAGACTGAGCTGCTATTGCGACCATAATGCAAACGTCGCACGCAAACAGTTTTCTACAATAAATGGAGCGCAGAATGGGCCGGGCACACGATGAGTTTGAGTACTGGTGGGGTACGTCCGGGTCGTGGGTTGAACCACCGAATGTGCGCCGCAGCGGCACCAGCGGTGTCCAGTTGGTAGTGCAAGATAACAGGACGTTCTTCGTCAAGCGTCAGACCGGCCATCTGTTTCGTAGTCTCCGTTACCCCACTGGCCGCCCCACTGCTCTGCGTGAAGGTATTGCCCTTTCCAGACTTGAGGAACTGGGCGTGAATGCGCCAAAACCGGTGTTTTATGGTGCGAGAAAAGTCCGAGGCACAT
The DNA here is from genome assembly GCF_000282515.1 of Pseudomonas sp. GM80. GTDB lineage: Bacteria > Pseudomonadota > Gammaproteobacteria > Pseudomonadales > Pseudomonadaceae > Aquipseudomonas. The sequence goes on along the minus strand of NZ_AKJD01000014.1, from coordinate 5,442 downwards.
GGCAAGGTGTTTTGGTTACCGCAGACCTGGGCGGCTTCATCGATCTGGATACCTGGTATAGCCAGGGCTCTGCAAGCAGGTTGACGACAGAGCAGCATCAGCAACTTTTCAAGCGTCTGGCGCAAATGCTGGCGCGGATGCACTCGGGCAAATGGCAGCACGGTTGCATGCGTTCCAAACACATCTTCATCAAGGCGTCGATAACTGACACTGACTTCGATTTCGAACTGGCGCTGCTTGACCTGGAAAAATCTCGCGGTCGCGCTACGGCAATGGGTGCGGCGCGTCACGACATTCCCCAACTCAGACGGCATTCTTTCTGGGATGAGTCGCAGTGGCAGCATTTCCTTTCCTGCTACGAGCAAGCCATTGGCAGAGCCATTTGAGATACAGGAAGGTCAGTGCGAAAGCGCCAGGACCAATAAGAGGGAAGGCTTGCCAATCAGGCGCTGTGCTTATGACGTAACGAGCATGCCAGAGCATTTCATAAGCCAATGGCGGGCTGCGTCCTAACGCCGCAGCTCACCGCTATTGGCAAATCCCGCACAAGCCTTAGAATCCCGCGCGCCGTCGCAGTCGCCAGATCGGGTGATCGACGCGCACCTGAAGGCTGGCCACACCTCCTCGACGTGTGTCCGACACAACCGCCCTGCCCGATCGGCAGGCACTTGCCCAACAACACACACGTCGGCCTGGCAATCGCATGCGCAGAGGCGCACGTTCCGCTGTTCGATCTCTAGAGGTTTTTATGTCTCCGCGTTTGCTGGCCATGGCGCTGGCGCCTTTGCTCGGGCTGTTCATTGTTGCGCTGGGCAACGGTTTTCTGTCTTCTCTGACCACCCTTCGTCTCGACGCCGCCGGTGCCTCGACCACGATGATCGGCATCGTCTCATCGGCCTACTTTATTGGCCTGACGCTGGGTGCGGTGTTCAACGACCGCTTGATTCTGCGCATCGGGCACATCCGCGCCTATGGCAGCTTTGCCTCGCTGATCGCCGTGACCATCCTGTTGCAGGGATTGTTCTATGACACTTGGGGCTGGTTCGCCCTGCGCCTGATCAATGGCTGGGCCACGGTGGGTGTGTTTCTGGTGATCGAGAGCTGGCTACTGCTGGCGGGCGACGCAAAGATTCGCGGGCGCTTGCTCGCGTTGTACATGATCGTGTTGTACGGCGCCGGTGTGCTGGGCCAGGCCACACTGGGGAAAATCACCGGTTTGAGCGACAGCGCACCGTTCATGGTCGCCGGTATGCTCGCGTCGTTGTCAGTGTTGCCGATCGTGATTCTGCCACGCGTTTCGCCGCTGCTCGATCAGGTAGAGCCGCTCAAACCACGGCAACTGTTGGGCGTGACACCGACCGGGCTGGTTGGCTGTTTCGGCTCGGGTGTGACGATCGCAGCGATTTACACCTTGCTGCCGTTGTACCTGCAACGCAGCGGCCTGAATGTCGGCGAAGTCGGCAGCATGATGGCCTGGACGATCCTCGGCGCGATGCTTCTGCAATACCCGGTGGGGCGCTGGTCCGATCGCAAGGATCGCTTGCAGGTGCTGACGATTCTGACGATCGCGTGCACGGTGTTGTCGCTGGTGATTGTCTTGCTGCCACTGACTGCAACGATGCTCGCCGCGATGCTGTTTCTGCTCGGTGGCGGCGTCTTCGCGCTGTACCCGGTTGCCGTCAGCCATGCCGCCGACCGCGCTCCGGCCGAAGCGTTGGTGCCGATGATTCAGGGTTTGCTGCTGATCAACTCGCTGGGCTCGGCGATCAGCCCGATGATGATCTCGCCGGTGATGAACTCGTTCGGCGCCAACGGTCTGTTCTGGGTGTTCGCACTGGTCAATCTGTGCATGGTCACGTTCTTCCTCTGGCGCCGTGGCAAACGCCCGATTCCGGCCAATCCTGCGCCTTTTGCCGCGGCGGCCACGTTCTCGCCGACCGGTGCAGAACTACGGGTGACCGAGGATTTGCGGCAGGCTGTGCAGGATCACCCGCCGATGGTCGATGCGTTGAGCGGAGAACCCTCACCGCAGTAACAAACACGCTTGCGCGTGGTGCAAGCCGCCTCCATTTGGAGCGCCAATCAGCGGAACACCCCTAAAGAAGCCGTAGTTTCCATAGCCGAACCGAGTGGCACCCTACTTGCTAGCAATAATTTTATAACTGCTAGCAATCAGGAGAATCAACTATGGCTACTCGGCTTCAAAACCTGCAGCGTCGGCTGTTTCCCGTGGCTGCGGCAGTCACGCTCAACCTCGCCATGTTCGCTGGCGCGCACGCGGCCGAGCCGCCGATCAAGGTCGGTCTGGTCGCGGCGCTTTCTGGGCAATCGGCCAAGTCCGGCGAAGCCCTGACTCGCGGTTTGACCATGGCCATCAACGAGGTCAATGCCAGCGGCGGCGTGCTCGGGCGTCCGCTGGAGCTAGTGCGTCGCGACGATGAAAGCAACCCGTCCAAGGGCATCCTCGCTGCGCGCGAGCTGGTCCAGCGCGAAAAAGTCGCCGTATTGTTTGGCGGCCTCGATACGCCGGTTTCCCTCGCCATCGTGCCGTTGGTCAACCAGTTGAAAGTGCCGTTCATGGGCATCTGGGCGGCGGGTACGAAAATCACTGAAAACGGCGCCGCCGATAACTACGTATTCCGCGTTTCCGCCGTCGATGAGCTGGTCGATGAAGCGCTGGTAAAATACGGCGTCGACCACGGCATGAAGAAGCCGGGGATGATCCTCATCAACAATCCGTGGGGCGAGTCCAACGAGGCTGGCCTCAAGCGCGCGCTGGAAAAACGTGGCATGGCCAACGCCGGTGTCGAGCGTATTCAGGACAGCGATCTGGACGTCGTGCCACAACTGACCCGGTTGAAAAACGCCGGTGCAGACACCCTCCTCCTCGTCGGTAACGTCAGCCCGTCCGCACAGGTCGTCAAATCGTTGGATCGCATGGGCTGGGACGTGCCGATCGTCTCGCATTGGGGGCCGGCCGGTGGTCGCTTTGGCGAGCTGGCGGGACCGAATGCATCACGCGTGCATTTCATCCAGACCTACGTCTTCACCGAGCACAACAGCGCCAAGGGTGACGCCCTCCTGGCCGCGCTGAAAACCGCCTACCCACAGATAAAAACCCTGGCCGATGTCACGCCGGCCGTGGGCATCGCCAATGCGTACGACGGTCTGCACCTCGCCGCTCAGGCGATCGAGAAAGCCGGCAGCACTGACGGCAAGGCGATCCGCGACGGGTTCTACGCCATCAGCGATTACGACGGTTTGATCAAGCAGTACAAGCAACCGTTTACCCCTGCAAAGCATGACGCCTTAGGGCCGGACGATTACCTGTTCACCCACTTCGTCAACGACCAGATCATCCCGCTCAAGCCCGAGGAGTAAGCCATGTATACCGCCGCCATCCTCTCCGGGCTCGGCCTCGGCAGCATGTACGCGTTGCTGGCGTTGGGGTTTCACCTGACCTACGTCGTCTCGCGCACCGTCAATTTTGCCCAGGGCAGCGCCATGATGGTCGGCGCTGTGCTCGGCTACACCTTTTGCATCACTTGGGGTTGGCCGCTGTGGCTCCCCCTGCCGCTGACGCTGATCCTGTCTGCGCTGTACGGTCTGGCGATCGAACGGTGGCTGGTGCGGCCCTTCCACAGTCGCGGCTCACAGGCCTGGCTGATGGCGACGGTGGCCGGCGGCATTCTGGTGGATAACCTTGCGTTGTTCACCTTCGGCAAAGAGCCCCGGCAGTTTGAAAGCAGCCTGGCCAACCTGAATGTCGAGCTGTTCGGCAGCAACGTGGGCGCTCTGCAAATGCTGATTCCATTGGCGGGCGCAGCCATTGCCTTGGCGCTGTATCTGGTGCGGCGTTACACCCGCTTGGGCAAAGTGCTGGAAGCCTGCGTGCAGAATCCGCGCGCGGCAATGCTGATGGGGATCAACGTCAATCGGGTGGTCGCGATCGCCTTTGCGGTGTCTACGGTATTCGCCGCCGTGGCGGGTTTGTTGATTGCGCCGCTGTTCAGCGTCAACGCAGAAATGGGCATGTTGTTTGGCTTGAAAGCCTTTGCAGTGGCCATTCTCGGCGGCATCACCAGCGCTGGCGGCGTCTTCACGGCAGGCCTGTTGTTCGGCCTGACGGAAGCGCTGATCACGATGTATTTCGGCTCGGCCTTCACGCAGATCTTCACCTTTGCGCTGGTGATTGTCGCGCTGGCGATTCGTCCCAACGGTCTGTTCGGCAGTCAGGCATTGGTGAAAGTATGAAGAACCTTCCCACCCTGCTGATCGCCCTCCTCGCTGTCGCGTCTGGCGTCATGGCGTTCACACTCGACAGTTACTCCCTGCTGGTTTTCACCCTCTGCGCCTTGGCGACAGTGGTTGGCGTAAGCCTGAATATATTGATCGGCCTGAGCGGGCAGATTTCCTTTGGCCATATCGCTTTCTACGCCATCGGCGCCTACGTCTCGGCGCTGCTGACCCTGGCGGGCTGGCCGTTGTGGCTGGCTCTGCCGATCGCCGGGGTGGCAGCCGGGGTGATTGGCGCGCTGTTGGCGATTCCCGCCCTTCGGGTCAGCGGTCCGTATCTGGCGATGATCACCATTGCCTTTGCGTTTGTCGTGCATCACAGCCTGATCGAATGGCGTGACGTCACCGGCGGTTCCAATGGTTTGATGGGAATCCCGATGCCGGAGTTTGCCGGCCTCGATCCGTCGATTTTCCTCGCCCTGTTGGCCGCCGCGCTGATGATCGGCGCCCTGCTCTTTTATCAGCGCCTGAGCCACAGCCGCTGGGGCAAAGCCATGCGTGCAGTGAAGGCCTCGGAAATCGCCGCGCGCTCGCTGGGTTTCAATCCGGTGATCAGCAAAACCCTCGCGTTTGCCTTGTCGGCAGCCTTGACCGGACTCGCGGGCGGTCTGCTCGCGCCGTTGCTGATGTTTATCAACCCGGAGTCCTTTCCGTTTTCGCAGTCGATTCTGTTTGTACTGGCGGTGATCGTCGGCGGCAGCGGCAGGCTGTTCGGGCCGCTGATTGGCGCACTGTTGATTGTGCTGGTGCCGGAGCTGCTGTCGGATTTCGCCGAATACCGCTTGTTGATCTTTTCGACGCTGCTGCTGTTGGTGCTGTGGATTGCTCCCAACGGCCTGCTCGGCGCCCTCGCCCGGCGCTGGATCAAACCGGCTCGCCTGCTGCCGCCCACGCGCTTCGATCAACAACGGGTGGCCGCGCATTTGCGCAGCCGTGGCCCGAACTCGGGATTGCGCGTCAGCGATATCGGCATTCGCTTCGGCGGCGTGCAGGCCGCGCAACACGTCAACCTGCACGCACCGGCCGGCAGCATCACCAGCATCATCGGCCCTAATGGCGCCGGTAAAACCACTGTGCTCAATATGATCAGCGGCTTCTATGTGCCGGACAGTGGCCGGATCGAACTGCAACAGCCATTGGCGGGGC
>NZ_AKJD01000013.1 GCF_000282515.1 Pseudomonas sp. GM80 | reverse complement strand
CCTGCGGCAGCTCCTACATTTATTGTGTACGGCCGCTACCACTGGCGTTTGTCAGGGCGGGCGAGGCCGAGTTTTTCGATGCGGTAGCGCAGCATGTCGCGGCTCAGGCCCAGCAGGCGCGCGGATTTGGTGACGTTCCAGTCGGTTTTGTCGAGCATCTTGCGCACCATGTCGCGCTCGACTTCCGGCAGGTTCATCGATTCGGTATTGCTCGCCGGCCGTGGTTCGTAGTGCACCGGCGCGTCATGAATATGCAGCGGCGGTTCGTCGACCAGGCTCATGCACACATTCAACTGATGCGCGGCAATCGTGTCACTCGGCGCCAGCAGCACCGTTTGCTCAAGCATGTTGCGCAGCTCGCGCACATTCCCCGGCCAGGTGTAACTGAGCAGCAACTCCTCGGCCTGCTGGCTGAAATGCAGATTCGGCTTGCCGTAACGCTTGCCATGGCTGGCGAGGAAGTGCCGCGCCAGCAGCAAAATATCCTCGCCCCGGGCGTACAAACGCGGCACTTTGATTGAAATGATCCGCAGCCGGAAAAACAGATCTCGACGGAATTTGCCCTGCTGCACCATCTGTTCAAGGTTGCAGTTGGTCGCGCTGATCACCCGCAGATTGACCTTGCGCTCCTTCACCGAGCCGACCCGGCGAATGGTGCGATCCTCCAGCAACTTCAAAATCTTCGCCTGCAACAGCAGGTCCATCTCGCCAATCTCATCGAGAAACAGCGTGCCGCCATCCGCCGCTTCCACCAGTCCGACCCGGCGGTCCTTGGCGTCAGTGAACGCGCCTTTCTCATGGCCGAACAGTTCCGACTCGACCAGATTCGACGGGATCGACGCACAGTTGAATTCAATAAACGGACCTTTGCTGCGCGGACCGTCGAAGTGCAGCGCCCGGGCCACCAGTTCTTTACCGGTGCCGGTCTCGCCTTCGACCAAAACCGGCGGCAGATCGGTGTTGGCCATGCGCCGCTCGGCGTCGAGCAACTGGCCGATGGTGTTCTTCAGATACTGCATCGGTGCCGAATCGCCGATCAGTGCCTGCACCCCGGATTTCTGCGCCTCGCGCTCTTGATAGAAGGACAGCGTGCGCTCCATCCGCTCGGTGGCCAGGGCCTTGTCGAGCAGCAGTTTGAGCTCCTGCAGCGCGACCGGTTTGGTGACGTAATGAAAGGCGCCCTCTTTCATCGCCACCACGGCATCTTCGACGTTGCCGTAACCGGTCATCATGATCACTTTCAGATCCGGCGCGCTGATGCGCAGCTTCTGGATCAGGTCGTGGCCACTCATGCCCGGCAGCGAGTTGTCGGTCAGCACGATGTCAGGCATGAAGCTGCCCAATTGCTCCAGCGCGTCTTCAGCCGAATGGCAGACCGTCACCTCGAAGTCCTTGCGCTCCAGGTAGGTCTGAATATTTTCGGCCAGCAGTTCGTCATCCTCGACCAGCAGAATGCTGTGTTCCATATTCCCCTCCCGATGCCACTTTGAAGTTGAGACTGACGCGGGTTCCTTCCTGCTCTTTGCTGGTCAAGACGACCGAGCCCTGAAAACGCTCCATGATTCTTTTGACCAAAGCCAGGCCAACCCCGAGGCCGCCCTGTTTGGTGGTGAAAAAAGGTTTGAACACCAACAGTTGCTGCTGCGCGCTCATGCCCTTGCCGGTGTCGATCACGGTCATGCGCACCCTGTCCGGCTGCGGCGATTCGAACTCGACGGTGAGCACACCGCCCTTGGGCATGGCTTCCAGGGCGTTGGCAAACAGGCTATTGAGTATTTGCGTCAGCAGCACCTTTTGACTGACGACCGGCGCGCAGTTTTGCGGACTGAATCGCACTTCAACGCCGTTGCGCCGGATCAACGCATCAAACGCGCCGAGGGTGTCCTCGACCGCCATGCCCAGATCGACCGCTTCACCGTCGTCATTCATCGGTCGCAGCGATACCAGCAATTCGCGCACCCAGCGCGACATGCGATCGACCTGGCTGATGATGTCGCCAATGTTGCGTTGCGCACCGGGGCTGGCGACTTCCTGGGCCAGTTCGGCGCTGGAGCGGATGGTCGCCAGTGGATTGCGCAAACTGTGCGCCACCGCCGAGGACATCTCGCCGAGGGCGACAAAGGTTTCGTTGCTGATCAGTTGTTGCTGCTGGCTCTGCAGCAGTTTTGCCGCGCGGCGGACGATCCAGAACAACGCCAGAAAAATCGCCGCGCCTCCAAAACAGGTCGCCGCCCAGATCGAGGCGAAACCACGGTCGATGCGATCGACCAGATCCGACGGTTCCTTGTAGATCTCGACCATGGCGATGACTTTGCTTTTGTCGGCGTTGAACATCGGGATGTAGTTCTCGATGAACAGGTATTTCGGCTCGCGCAGCAATTGCTGCTCGGGTTTCTCATCGTCGATTTTGTGGTAGCTGGAGGACACTGGCACTTTCATCTCGAACGACTCGTCGAGTTCGTCGTCATCCTTGATGTGCACGCCGATCAGCTCGGCGTTGGTCGACCAGATCACCGTGCGATCCAGTGCGTAAACCGTGGCCAGGAGAATGTCCGGCAGGTGTTCGACGTGATCGAGAAACTCGGTGCGCGCCGAGACATGCGCCGCCGGATCGACATCGGGGTAATTGTTGTCCTGACGCGGGTCGAGCATTTCGCCCATGGTTCGCGCCGGGGTAATGCCAGCGTGGCGTATTTCCGCCGCGCCGATGGCCTGGACGAACTGCGCGGTCAGCAACGCATCGCGCTCCACGCTTTCGGTGACCACAAAACGCGTGGAGATATAACCCAGCCCCAGCGCCACCGCGGCGATGATGAAAAAACTGGCGAGCGAGAACCAGCGCAGCAGATTGAACTGCTCACGCCAGCCCTTGCCTGCGACCGAGGCGTTCGGTGCAGTGGTTTTTTGTGCTTCCAGTCGCTGCATGGGAGTGCCCTGGAGTGTTTGTATCGAAGCGCTTACAGCCATCAGTGTAGGTGGCTATGACCGCAACACACGGTTCAATGATGCTATTTCGCCGCTACTGCATACCACTCACCGCTGCGGCTGAATCGCCCGGATTTACTGGCGTCAAAGCGCCGTCGGCCAAGGCTTTGGCGGACGGATGCTGACGCTCGGTTTCATCGCTGAGAAAGTCGATGATCGACTGCGCGGATGGCTCGTCGAGGCGCAGGTTGGGCATCGGGATTCGCTCGAATTGTTCATACAGTTGCAGCGCAATCGGGTCTTTTTCCGCGAGCAGGCGATCCGGTTCGCGGATCCAGCGATTGAGCCATTTGTTGTCACGGTTGCGGGTCACGCCGATCAGGTCGGGGCCGATGCTGCGCATGCCGATGCCCTGACCGTCCTGCGGGCCGAGGCTGTGGCACGAGGCGCAGCGGGTGCGGAACAGTTCTTCGCCATTGCTCGGCGGGCGAATGTCCGGGGCGTTGGCGTAACTTTCCTCGATGCTCGGCTGCTTCCAGTTCTGCAAGGTGTTGGCCAGTTGGTCGGCGAGGATCCACGGGTTCTCGAACGGCGAAGCTTTCATCCAGCGCCCGGTAGTCTGGTTGCCAACGATCAGGCTGAGGTTGTGATCCTTGTTGCGACCGTTGTCGACGCCTTCGATGAACAGCCCGAGTTTTTTGCGCAGGTCGGTGACGTCTTCGAATTCGCCAGTGAGAAACTTCCAGCCGGGGCCGACCTTGAAGCGTTGCGCGTAAGCCTTGAGCACTTCGGGGGTGTCGCTGAGCGGGTCGATGCTGATCGAGTAGAAGAAGATGTCCTGCCCAACCCGATCGCCGAGCAATTTCTGCACCTGGCGCAGGCGTGCGGTTTCCAGCGGGCATGAGTCGCTGCACGAAGTGAAGATGAAATTAATCACCACCACTTTGTTCTTGATCAGGTCATCGAAGAAATGCACCTGCTGACCGTCCTGATCGGTCAGCAGGGTGTTGGGGAAATAGTCGCCACCCCACGGGGTGGCGGATTCGCTGGACGCTGGCGGTTCGCTGACGCTGGCCTGGTGCGCCAGCAGCACGCGGCTGCCAAGCACACAGGCCACCAGCAGCAGCACCAGGTGCATGCCCAGCGCCCGGGAGCGCGGGGTATGCAGCGGTTGGCGGTCACCGTGGCGGCGGTTCATGGCTTGACCACCACTTGCGGGCCCATACCGTCGCCGTTGCGGAAGGTTGGCAGCGCGGCGGAGTTGACGTAGCGCACACCGTCCCAGCTTGGCAGAGGGGTTGGCATCAGTTGCAGTTGGCCCGGCTTCTCAAGGTCCCAACGCAGCAGCATCGAATTGTCCTCATGCTGAGTGTTGTGACAGTGCTCCATGTACGTCCCGGCGAACTCACGGAAGTTGATCGCCATCTCGACGCTGTCCAGACCATCGGCTTCGGAACCGATGCGGTAGACGTCCTTGCGCGCCCATTTTTCCCATTCCGGTGGGGTCTTGCCGCCGCGACTGAGGATGATGCCTTCCTCGAAGTGCACATGCACCGGATGGCTCCAGCCCTTGCCGCCGGCCTTGATGTTCCACACTTCCAGAGTGCCGAACCCGGTGACACCGGCATCGGTCGGGCCGCTGGACAACTGGGTCGAGGCGTTCAAGCGACGTGGGTCCATGTGGTAACCGAAACCGCCGTCAGTCTTGACCGTCCACGGTGCTTCATCGGTGCCGTCGGAACGGCCGAAGGTGAAGGTGCGGTGACGAGCCTTGGCCAGCAGCGCTTTGTCGGCGGCGTTGTCACGATGGATCTTCAGCGGAATCATCACCAGCCCTTCGGCCTTGCCCGGTTTCGCCGGTTCGTAGGCTGCCGGGTTCATCGCCAGATCCTGACCGGTGTAAGCCTTGACGTTGAGCTGCAAGACCTTGCCCACCGCCGGATCTCCCTTGTCCCATTGCGGGCCCTTGCTGGTCTGCTTGATCACCGGCAGGTATTTCTCCGAAAGCACGTCAGCCAGCGAGATCACTTCTTTCGGGCCTTTGCCGTCGTCCTGTGCTTGCAGGTTGAGGAAGAACAGCTTGTCGCCAGGCTTGATGCCGTTTTTCGAGAAGTTGACGATGATGTCGAAGCGCTCGGCGATGCCCTGGGTTGGCAGGATCGCGTTGTGGTTCTGTTTATCGCCGTCGGCGTCGAGGTCCATGCTGCCGTCGAACGGCACGCTGTGCTCCATGATGTTGCCGTCGTTGGCGATCATGTGGAACGGCACGCGGCTGTACGACACGCCGGCGTTTTTCGGCCCCTGGAACTCACCGCCGCTGCCTTTGATTTCACGCACCAGCGCCAGTTTGAAGTAGCGCGACACCGAACCGTTGAGGATGCGGAAGCGATAACTGCGTGCGCGCACGTCCAGCGTCGGTTTCCACTGCCAGTTGACCAGCACCTGATCACCGATGAAGCCGTCGGTGTTGAACGGGTTGAACCACAACTGACCCTCCTGATCCCAGGCCTTGTCGGCGAACACCAGGTTGACGTCGTAGTCACGGTTGCCCCACGGCAAGGCGCTGCCGCTGGGCAGACGCAGGTTGACGCCGTCGTTGATCGACTCGTTGCCGCGATCCAGCGCGCTGTAGTAGTTCATCATCGCCGCGTTGCCCTTGTAGACGTTCTGCGCGGTGAAATCGAGCATGTGGTCGTGGAACCAGTGGGTGCTCATGGTTTCGCGCCAGTCGCCACGGATCTTGATGGTGCCGTTGTCACAGGTCTTCTTCGCCGGCGCCAGGTCGTTGACCCACAGGGTTTCGCCCGGTGCGCAAGGGAACGCGGCGCGCGGGTCTTCGGCCTTGGTGTTGATGCTGTCGTAACCGGCGAGCTGGATCGGCCAGCGATAGTCGTAGAACTGGCCGGGGAAGAAGAACGCGTTGGCATAGCCGTCGCTTTCCGCTGGCGCGTGGCCGTTGTGCTCGTGGGTGCTGATGGTGTGCAGGCCAAAGCCGTGGTTGGCCGACGGATCGATCGGCAAGCCGTTGTAGTGACGCATCATCACCGGTTGGCCGTAACGCACCATCAACAGTTTTGGCGGCAGCGTGCCGTCGAAGGTCCATACCGAGTTGTGGTTTTGCGCCGGCATCGCCGGGTGAAAACGCGGGTCGACGCCCTTCGAGGTGCCGTCGGTCAGCGGTACACCGGCGACGTTGTGGTACAGGCCGCCAGGGCCGAACTCGCCCACCGCGTAATGGTGCATTTGCACGCTGTCACGCAGGCCACCGTTGAGGCGCGCGCCGGTCTGCACGGTTTTGTACGCCACTTGTGGGTAGAACTCGTTCCAGCGCTGGTGCGCCCAGCCTTTTCCTGGCGGCCGCCCTTCAGCAGAGGACCCGATGTGGCGATTGAGGAACACCTCGATCTGCGCCTGCCACGGATTGCGGTCGACGACGTTGGAGAACTGGCTGGGGAATGGCGTCAGTCCGGGTTGGCGCAGGAACGCATCGAGGGCGCTGCCGGGGGGCGCGCTGCGGGCGACGTTGTTCGGGTCCTGCGCAGGGGCCGGGCCAATCGCGGCCGGTGGAAATGGCAGCGGCGCGGCCGGGGTGGTCGGGTCGAGTTTTTCCGGGCCGAACTCTTCGAACAGGGTCAACTGCTGGGTGAACGGCTGCGCGCCATAGAGCGGGCTCGGCTTGCCGTTGGTGGGGTAGTTGAAACTAGTCTGCACGGTCGGCGGCAGGATGTTTTCCGTGCGGGTCGAGTCGCGGCTGCCTTTGACGCCGTCGGGCAAATCGAAGGAGTCTTCGTTGGCCTCGGGCAGGGTCAGGATGTTATTGAGCGCTCCGGCACGATCAGCCGGTTCGTCGTAGTACGCCGACGGGTCGGAGGTTTCTGGCTGTCGTTCGTCATCGATGGGGCTGGCGCGAACGCTGGCCATGGTGCCGAGGGTCAACATCAGAAAGACGCTCAAAGGCGTCAGCAGGAAGGTGTTGCTTGGGTCACGCGTTGTTCTGTCCATCACCAGCCGCCTCATCAAGGAAGGGGTGATGGTGTTTTGCAACTAGTGCGCCAAGAAATTATTTCCAGTTGTAACAGGGACTTGAGGACGCTGTGGGTTTCCCCACTCCCCGGTGACCGGGGCTTGACACCCACTGGTGGGGGAAGTTCACAATTTTTCAGTTATACAAACCTCATGTAGGAGCTGCCGAAGGCTGCGATCTTTTGATCTTGGTTTTTAAGATCAAAAGATCGCAGCCTTCGGCAGCTCCTACAGGGCGGAATGTGTGGTTCAGGGGACTAATTGAAAGGCCAGGCGCACGGTGGTGCCCTCGCCTTCGCGGCTGTTGAGGGTCACGCCGCCGCCGAAGCGTTCCATGATGCGTTTGACCAGCACCAGGCCGACGCCGAGACCACCGGCCTTGGTGGTGAAAAATGGCCGGAAGGCCATGGTGCGCTGTTCTTCGTTCATGCCTTTGCCGGTGTCGCTGAGCACCACGCACACACCTCGGTCGTCGCTCGGCTCGAGAGTGACAGTCAACGTGCCGCCCTTGTCCATCGCCTCCAGTGCATTGGCCAGCAGGCTGTTAAGGATCTGCGTCAGTTGCACCGACTGGCTGAGCACCATCGGCGTGTGCTGCGGGTGGAACACCACTTTTACGCCGGCACGGGCGATCTGCTGTTCGAAGGCAACGAGGCTTTCGTGCAACGTCGCGACGAGATTGACCGGCTCCGGATCATCGTTGAGCGGGCGCAGCGATTGCAGCAATTCGCGCACCCATTTCGACATGCGGTCGACCTGGCCGATGATGTCCTTGATGTTCTTTTCGGCAGGGCCCGCGTCGAATTCCAGCGCCAGTTCGGCACTGGAACGGATGGTCGCCAGTGGATTGCGCAAGCTGTGCGCAACGGCGGAGGACATCTCGCCCAGCGCGACAAACGTTTCATTGGCGATCAGTTGTTTCTGCTGGGCCGCGAGCAAAATCGCCGCGCGCCGCACGATCCAGTACAAACCCAGATAAATCAGCCCGCCGCCAAGCGCGGTGGCCAGCCAGATCAGCGTCAGCCCACGCTCCATGCGGGCGATCAGGTCCTTGGGTTCCTTGTAGATCTCGACCATCGCCGTGACGTTCTTGCCCTCGGCGTCGAACAGCGGAATGTAGTTTTCAATAAAGATGTAATCCGGCGGGATGACGAACTTCTGTTCCTCACGGGCCTTGTCGACGTCGTGATAACTGGCGGACACCGGAATCTTTTCGTTGAAGGCCCGATCGAGGTCTTCGTCGGCATGAATGCTGGTGCCGATGAGCACGGGGTTTGTCGACCAGATCACCTGGCGGTCCGGCGCATAGATGTTGGCGAGAATCACGTCCGGCAGGTGTTCGATGTGATCGAGGAATTCACCACGCGCATCGGCCCGGGCCTGTGGACTGACGTCGGGGAAATGCATGTCCTGGCGCGGGTCGAGCAATTCGCCCATGGTGCGCACGTTGGGAATGGAGACGTGGCGCACCTCGGCCGAAGCGATGGCCTGAATGAACTGCGCGGTGAGCAAGGCATCGCGCTGCACGCTTTCCTCGATGACAAACCGCGTCGACACCGCTCCGAGGGCCACGGCCACGGTGCCGATCACCGCCATGCTGATCAGCGAAAACCAACGCAGCAGGTTGAACGGCTGCTTGCGCGAGCCCAACCGTAGGGTGCCCTCCTCGACGGGTAGCGATTTTGACTGAATATTCATGGCGGCGACTTCCCGATACGTCCCTATAGGGTTATAGCCCACGGGTGGGGGTTTGCCCGGATGCGGGGATATCGACCCGCTGCACACCTCCCAAACCCACCCAAAATCCCTGTAGGAGCTGCCGAAGGCTGCGATCTTTTGATCTTGATTTAAAAACAGGATCAAAAGATCGCAGCCTTCGGCAGCTCCTACAGGGGTTTTGTGTACAGCGGGCCATCGAGGGTATCCCCACCGTCCCCAATCCTGGGGAATGACGCCCTTTTCCCGCGGCCTGAAAACCTCAGCCTCACACGCGCCAACCCTTCTGATCCGGCCCTCTCCCGCCCATCCACCGCACCTTGGCATGGAAGGTGTACAGGCCCTGTGCAACTGACCCAACCCCAAGGGGCAGGTACTTTGATAGAGGGATTAACTCATGCACCCTTTACTGTCCAAAACCGCGACCGTCCTGGTCGTGAGCGCCTTGGCCCAGGGCATTGCTCAGGCCGCTTTGTTTGCTGTTGACCCCGGTCCGTACGCGCCGGCCAACGGTGGTTTCGCCAGTTGGTATCAGGACACCCACGGCCGCACCCTGGACCTGTGCCTGTCCAAAGCACTCAGTTCTCGCGTACCGAGCGCACCCGGCGCGCCGTCCTACATGTGCTCGCTGCTGCCGACTCCCGGGGTGTTCGACGACGCGCAACCGATCGTCTTCCCGACCAATTTCCCTGACGAAGCGTTCTGGTTCACCGGTGAAACTACCCTCGTCGACGCGGCGCGCGGCATCGACCTGACCTACGTCAGCGCCATCGAAGCCGCCTTCGCCGCCGAAGAACCGGTCGAGGGCGATCAAGTCAGCTTCGCGCGCATCCGTATTCGCGTTGATGTGCCGACCGCTGGCACTTACGTCATTACCCACCCGTACGGCGTCGACGTGTTCAACATCGACACCCCCGGCCGCCGCGCGATCAACATGACCCGCGACATCGGCATCGGCACGCCGAAAACCTATGACGGCGCGCTCAAGGGTGACATCGGCCCGTTCCTGCGCAGCGTCAACGGGCCGTACACCGAGACCAACCCGGTGACCGGCGCCGCCGAGCAATTCGTCGGCGACCCGAACCTCAGCGAGGCGGTCACCGGCAGTCCGTTCAACACCAACTACGTGCGCATTGAAGGCCCCGGCGGGATCGACCTGCGTACGACGGCGTTTGCCGTCTCCGGCAAGTTGTCGACCGTTGTTCGACCTACACCCATGATCACCCAGCGCAGCACTTACTCGCGCAAAGCGGGGGCCAGCGCGCCGGTCGCACAGCAGGACGTGTTCGTCCTCGCACCGCCAGCCCCGGGCACCGTCGCCGTGACCAGTTTCACCCCGGTGCTGAACATGACCGAAGCCAACTCCACCGGTGCCTGGTACGCGCAATCGTCGGCCAACCCGACCGTGCCGAGCGTCCTGCAAGTGACCGCCGACAATCACCTGGCCATCGCCAGCAGCACGCCGACCACCCTGCCCATGAGCCTGACCGACCTGGTGGTGATCCAGAGCGCGCAATACAGCTTGAGCTCTGGACAACTGACCGTAGTGGCCTCGACCAGTGACGAAACCTCGCCGCCGGTCCTCACCGCCACCTCCGGCAGCGGCGCCGCGATCGGTGCGCTGAGTGGCGACGGCGCGGTGAAAAGCCTCGCCACCGGAATCTCGCCGATACCGCCAGCCAAGGTCCGCGTGACGTCGTCCAACGGCGGCAGCGACACCGAAGAAGTGGTCATCGTGCAATGAACGCTCACATGCCCAGATCCGCATCAGGAGGCATCATGAACAAGTGGCCACGCTTTGCGCTCAACGCGCTCGGGCTCGCTCTCTCGCTGACCGGCAGTGCCTATGCGCAACTCGCCGCCGTCGACCCCGGCCCCTACACCTTCGCCACCGGGAAATTCCCGATGTGGTATCAGGACAGCAACAACCTGTCGATGGAACTGTGCCAGTCACGCGCCGCCAGTTCGCGCGTCGGCGTCACCACGCCACCGGCCTACATGTGTACCCTGCTGCCGGAACCGGGCATCTTCGATGACAGCCTGCCGATGGTGTTCCCGGACAACTGGCCACCGGAAGCCTTCTGGTTCCTCGCCGAAACCACTATCCCCAACAACGGCGCCGGATTTGGCATGGACGCGTATGTCGCCGGGATCGAAGCGGCGTTCGCCTCGGAAAACCCGGCGGATGGCGATCAGCAAAGCTTTGCGCGGATCCGCATCCGGGTGAACGTGCCCGTGGCCGGCACCTACGTCATCACTCACCCGTATGGCGTGGAAACGGTCAACGTCACCACCCCTGGGCGGCGCGCGATCAACATCACCAAGGACATCGGCATCGGTGCGCCGGGCGATTTCAGCGGCACGCTCAACGGCGCCATCGGCCCGTTCCTGCGCAGCATCAACGGCCCCTACACCGAGGTGAACCCGGACACCGGCGGCGTCGAAACTTTCGTTGGCGATCCGAACCTCACCGAAGCGGTAACCGGCAGCCCGTTCAACACAAACTTCGTCCGCATCGTCGGGCCGTCCGGCGCCGGCACGATTCAAACCACCCTGTTCACCGTCGCCGGCAAGGTGCTCGACAGCCGTCAGCAAACCCATGTCGACATCGACCGCGCCACCTATCGCCGCACCTCGGCCGGTGTGCGCGCCGAGGTGTTCGCCAAGGCAGACAGCAGCTCGACCCTGTGCTTCCGTGAAACCGTCGCGTTGCTTCCTGGCCCACCGCCGACCCCGTGCCAGACCAGCCTGACCGGTGACAATAGCGGTTTGTTCTTCGGTCAGCGCCTGGGCAACGGTACGCTGCCTTCGGTCGTCGTCGTGACCGCAACCAACCCGGCCGGCACCACGCGCCCAACCTCGGTGTCGGCCAAACTCACCGACGTGGTGAAAGTGCAGACCGCGCGCTACAGCTGGGCCAACAAAACCTTGCTGATCGAAGCGACATCGACCGATGAAGTGGCGATCCCGGACATGGTTGCCCAAGGTTACGGACGTCTGTCGAAGACCGGCACGCTGCAACGCATCACCGTCGCCGACCTGACCCAGCCACCGGCCACCGTGACGGTGAAATCCGCCGCCGGCGGCAGTGACACCGAGGCGGTCGTCGTGGTCGGCACCGCGCCGGACACCGGGGAAAACCAGGCGCCGATCAGCAATGCCGACACCGGCAGCACCAGCTTCGGTGTGCCGATCACCCTCAGCCTGTTGACCAACGACAGCGATCCCGATGGCGATAATCCGCTGGGCATCACCGCGTTGACTCAACCGGCGGCCGGCCAAGGCACCGTAGCCCTCAGTGGCACCGCCGCTGTGGTCTATACGCCGCCCGCCGTGGTCAACGCGCCACTGACCACAACGTTCACTTACAAAGCGCAGGACGCCAAAGGCCTGGCT
Source organism: Pseudomonas sp. GM80 (assembly GCF_000282515.1). Classification (GTDB taxonomy): domain Bacteria; phylum Pseudomonadota; class Gammaproteobacteria; order Pseudomonadales; family Pseudomonadaceae; genus Aquipseudomonas. Next base: position 4,625 of record NZ_AKJD01000013.1, on the reverse strand, counting down.
TCGGCCAACCCGGCGACCGTGACGATTACCGTCGCGCCAAACCGGTCACCGACCGCCGTCGCCGACAGCGTCGCCACGTTGGGTGTGGCGATCCCGATCAACGTGCTGGCCAACGACACCGATCCGGAAGGCAACGTGCCGCTGGGCGTCGCCAGTCTGACCCAACCGGCCGCTGGCCGTGGCACGGTCAGCACTGACGGCACGGTGATCACCTACACGCCACCGGCCACCGTGACCACGGCGTTCACCACGACCTTCACCTACATCGCCCGGGACAGCTTCGGCGCCCTGTCGACGCCAGCCACGGTCACGGTGCAAGTGTCGCCACGGCCAGCGGCGGAAACCTTCGCCGTGACCGCATCGACGGTGCAGGCACGCTCCGGCGGGCGCTTCAACTGGGACTTCACCGGCACCTCGTCGGTGACCACCGGCAACACCATCACCGTGCAGGTCACCACCCCGACCGGGCTGGTCACCCTCGGCACCACCACCGTACCGGTGACCGGTCGCTGGCGGCTGACGCTGAACAACACGACGGTGGTGCCATCGGCCAACCCGACCGCGACGATCCGCTCGTCCCAGGGCACCGTGCGCACGGTCTCGGTGACCACGCTGTAAGCCTGATCCCCAGCCACTCTCGGGTGGCTGGGGCCGACTTCAAATCGGTTAACGCCTGACAGGATGTGAGCCATGAACACGCCGACCGCCGCCCTGCTTTGCCTGCTCCTGCTGTGCAGCACTGCAGGCGTGCGCGCCGACGACCTGATGGACAACGACGACCTGGCCCCGACCAGCAGCGACCTCGGCGAACTGCCCCCACCGGTGGGTCAGCAAGCCCTGATCGACCAGCTCGGCCAGGCCAACGTCGCCCTGCTGCAACAGAACGGTCAGTCGCTGCTCGGGCAGATCGTGCAGTCGGGCAGCAATCAGGAAGCGTACATCCTGCAACAGGGCAGCGACCTGATGGCGCTGATCAACCAGAACGGTTCCGGCAACGCCGCTTCCATCACGCAGAACGGCAGCCACAACCGCGCGCAGATTTCGCAAAACGGCAACAACAACGACGCCAGCATCGAGCAGGCCGGCGCGGGGCTGCAAAGCGCCGTGACCCAGTCGGGCAACGGCATGAGCGTTTCGGTCAAGCAATATCGCTAAGCACTGCAAATCATCGGAGAGTTCAATCATGTTCAAACTGACGCCCCTCACCGCCGCCCTCCTGGTCATGATCAGTGCCCAGGCCATGGCCGACGACAGCCTGTCCAACCAAAGCCAGGCCGGTACCGCCAACATCGCCGACGTGAAACAGACCCAGGCGCCGTTCAGCACCGCCACCCAGACCCAACTGGGCCAGGGCAACGACGCCGCCGCCGTGCAAGACCACGCCACCAGCGTGATTACCCAGGACGCGGTCGGCGACTACAACGCCGGTTACGCCGAACAGCTTTACGAAGACAACGCCACCATTACCCAGCAACAAGTCGGCGCCTTCAACACCGCCCATGCCAGCCAGTCGTTGGGCTTTGGCTCACCGAACAACGCGCTGCAACAGCAGCAAGGCACCGGCAACTTCTCGTTCATTTATCAAGACTCGCAGAACGGCAGCGAAGGCAAAACCTTCCAGTTCGGCGACAGCAACGAAGCCAACATCGAACAACTCTATGAAGGCAGCGGCAACAGTTCGGTGATCACCCAATACGGCACCGCCAACTACGGCACCGCCGAACAAGTACTGCACAACGGCGGCCAGATCGGCATCAACCAGGCCGGCGAAGGCAACTACGCCTACGGCGACCAGCGCAACGGCACCGGCGGCAACATCAGCATCAACCAGTTCGGCAACCTCAACGGCAGCGAAATCTGGCAAGACTCGCAACTCGCCAGCCAGGCCACCGTCAACCAATATGGCGACAGCAACGAAACCGTGGTCGACCAAAGCTTCGGCGAAAACAACACCGCCGCCGTCACCCAAGTCGGCAACACCAACGCGATCTACGCCGACCAGTTCGAATCGGTCAACTCGACACTGGCGCTGTATCAGGTGGGTAACGGCAACGTGCACTTCACCTACCAGAACGGCGACAGCCACGTGCTCAGCGCCACCTCCGTGGGTAACGACAACAAGGTCTACGCCAGCAACTGGAAAGGCCCGCAAGCCGGCGGCCAGTTCGGCAGTGGCCAACGCGCGACGGTTACTCAGGCGGGCAATGGCAACATCGCCAGCTTCACTCAGGATGGCGTCGGCCAAGTGATGACCACGCATCAGACCGGGACGGGCAACAAGACCACGGTCAGTCAGACGGAGTCGTATAACGAGCTGTATTTTGATCAGAATGGTAGCGACAACATTCTGATCTCGGATCAGCGCGGGACGACCAACCTGATTCAGGGTTCTTCGAATGGCACCGGCAACAGTGCTGAGTTCGATCAATCCGGGACTGGCAACCAGGCGTATACCGCGCAGTTGTATGGCAGCGACAACATGATCACTGTTAAGCAGGCGGATACGATGAACGTGGCGTATGTGACCCAGGGCGGCACGGGGAACATTGCCAATGTTGATCAGAGTGGGGTTACGCAGACGGCAAATATTCAGCAGTTCGGGTCGGCTAACCAGGCGACGGTTTTGCAGCAGTAGGGGTTGGGTGTTGATGGGCCGCGATTCTCTGGTGAGGGGGGTCGCGGTTTTTAACCTTATGTAGGAGCTGCCGAAGGCTGCGATCTTTTGATCTTGCTTTTAAAGATTGAGATCAAAAGATCGCAGCCTTCGGCAGCTCCTACATGAGATTTCTTTTGCTTCAGAAAAAGGAATGGTTTCTGGAAAAGCTGCACGTTTTCCTACTACCTCTGGCGGTTGGCCGTCGGAAGCGCAAGGACTAGGATTTTTCGGGACAACCTGAACCCAAAGGAGCTCGACCAACGTGCAATTCATCCAGACAACCACGACAACATTCCCCTTACCGAATAGACTTTCAGGCATTGATCCCGGAGGTGCCATGATCGACCCAAAGATGATTGACCCACTGTGCCCAGTCGTCTCGAACCTTGATCCTGAAGAACAGGCTGCGAGCTATGACCGCTGGTTCAGGGCGGAAGTACAAGCGTCTCTCGATGATCCGCGTCCGAATCTTTCGCATGAACAAGTAATGGCCGAGATACATGCCTTGATTAAGGCAAAAGACAATGGTTTCGAGGCCGATTGAGTGGAGGCCCGAAGCACGGGCGAAGCTGGTAACAGTGCTCGAATACATAGTCGAAAGGAATGTTGGAGCAGCCAAAGAGATCTTGAAGGCAGTTGGAAAGGCCATAGCTTATCTTCCTGATCATCCCTATCTCTATCGATCAGGCCGGATCACCGGCACTCGGGAGATCGTCGTAAATTCCAGCTATCTGATCATTTATCGAGTGACAGATCGGATCGAAATCGTGAACGTTCTGCATGCGCGTCAGGAGTATCCGAGACGCGTTATGAAAGGCTTATCTGCTCTCTCGTGTTTTCGGGTTTCCATGCCCGGTCGCTGATTTGGCAGCGACGAACACAGGCTAGAGACCGGACGTCCGACGGACAACCTGAAAACCTTGTGGGAAGGTTCCGCTGATTCAGACACGTCTTTAAACAAACGCAGATCGCAACCCTCACCCTGGCCCTCCCGAAACGTCGGACCGCCCGTAGGGAGAGGGAACTGCCGAGGAGATTGAGAGAGAGACGTCGACGTGCGCTACCGAGTTGAATTCAAGTCTCGGAAAGCGCCAAAACCGGCCGCCTCTCCGCTCTCAAACCACCGGGCTATCCACCAGGCGATGAACGAGGCCCCAAACGTTTTGCGAACACGTTGGACGTCACGTGAAATAGGTACTGACTACGCCGACCCGTGCTGGAAAATCTGCTTTCCAGCTAGATGGTAAAGCTGTCTCGGCCCGTGATATCGAATTCACCGTCGCTGATCAGAACACCGGGATGTACAGCATCCTTTGACTGGAAGTGAAATGTGCCTTTGTAGATATTCTTCTCGCGATCAAAGGTTATATCGAACGAGCCTTCATCGGCGTTGAAGATCCGGGTAGAGGATTTCCCGCCTGTCTTCTGCATCGTGGAATAGGCTGCGGCCACGTGCCCGTTGACGATATCACTGCGACCGTTTTCTATCTCGGCACTGAATACAACCTCAATGACGTTCACCACTGTTTTCCCTTGGGCATCCTGCGTTTCCTGGGCAGCAGCCAATGTCAGATACATCCGTCGCATAGGAACGTGATAGTCATAAGCGAAATTCAAACCGTCCGCCGCAAAAGCCACACCATTGATGTTGGCGCGCAGGGAACCTGAGGTAGGGCTTTCTTCACTCGGAAAAACAAATTCAGTCACCATGTTCATCTCCTTGATTGTCTTGTCCTGTGACCAGATAGTGAATCTGGATGAATCAAGGTAGGTACGGCTTTTTGCGCTGTCTACTGTCAGGGTTGACAGTAGACAGCATTGAAAATCTGTCGATAGGTTTGGGCTGTAGTCTACGAAGCGAAATGTTGCGGACGGATAAGCTGAAAACCCGGTCGGAAGAGTCTGCAAAATCAAAACAACCTTCAAACATTTCGAATCGAAATACGCATATGTAGGAGCTGCCGAAGGC